>NZ_JAQYXC010000302.1:0-101208 GCF_036322365.1 Streptomyces sp. SP18CS02 | reverse complement strand
TCCGCACGGGGCTGCTGCCCGCACCGCGCCCGGTGCGGGGCTTCCTCGACGAGTTCACCTGGGTCCTGCCCGCCCTGCACATCGGCATCATCGGGATGCTCGTCCTGACCCGCTGGTGGGACTTCTGGACCGGCTGACGACCGCGGGAAGGGCAGCGCCGCACACACCACCGGCAGCGCCCAGCGGGCGAGCCTGCGGGACGTCCCGGCCCGGGCGAGACCTCCCGGACACGGCCTGAGGCGCCGGGACGCCCCCGCCCTCCAGCGCGATCCACAGCGCCGCCCGGTCCACCTCGACGGTCCCGGCGCTTCCCTCGCGCACCCCGACACACACGGCAAGCAGCCGCCCCGCGCGTCGCTCGCGTCACTCCTCCCGCACCGCCGCCCCGCGCGTCGGCGTACCGGCCTCGCCCCCCGAGCGCCCGCAGCAGCCACAAGGCTCCGCCACGGCACCCGTACGCGGCCGTTCAGATCCTTCAGGCCGCTCATATGAGCGCACCCCATCACGATCCGGTCTCGGAACCGCGCCAAGGGCTTGCCCCGAGGCCGTGTAATCGATTCCAATCCTCCGTGTAATCGATTACACGGGCATGACTCGTGGGTCGTGACCCAGGCATGGCAGACCACGAGGAGGTGGTACGGCGATGGCGAGCATCAAGGATGTCGCCGCCGAGGCGGGAGTGTCCGTCGCGACGGTGTCCCGCGTCCTCAACGACCATCCGTCCGTCAGTCCGGAGGCGCGGGCCCAGGTGCTGGCCGCCGTCGAGGCGCTCGGCTACCGGCCCAACGCCGTGGCGCGTTCGCTGCGCACCGACCAGACGCGCACCCTCGGGCTGGTCATCAGCGATGTGCTGAACCCGTACTTCACCGAACTGGCCCGCTCCGTGGAGGAGGAGGCCCGCGCACTCGGCTACAGCGTGATCATCGGCAACGCCGACGAGCGGGCCGACCTCCAGGACCACCACATCCGCACGCTGCTCGACCGCAGGATCGACGGGCTGCTCGTCTCCCCGGCCGACGGCGGCTCCCCCCTGCTGCTGGACGCGGCCCGGGCCGGTACGCCGATGGTCTTCGTGGACCGATGGATACCAGGCGTCGAGGTCCCCGTCGTACGGGCGGACGGCCGCGCCGCCGTGCGCGACCTGGTCGCCCACCTCCACGGGCTGGGCCACCGCAGGCTCGCCATCATCGCGGGCCCGGCGGCCACCACCACCGGCAGCGAGCGTGTCGAGGCGTTCCGGGACGCGCTGCACGAGTACCGGCTCCCCCTGCCCGACGCGTACATCGGCCAGGGCGACTTCCAGGCGGACAGCGGCCGCCGGGCCACGGAGGGGTTCCTGGAACTCCCCGAACCGCCCGAGGTCGTCTTCGCGGCAGACAACCTGATGGCGCTCGGCGCGCTGGACGCGATCCGCGCCCGGGGCCTGAGGGTGCCGCAGGACATCGCCCTCGCGGCGTTCGACGACATCCCGTGGTTCGTCCACACCGATCCGCCGATCACGGCGATCGCCCAGCCGACCGGTGATCTGGGCCGGGCCGCCGTACGGGCCCTGGCCGACCGGATCGAGGGGCGGCCGCCGCGGTCCGTCACCCTCCCCGCCCGTCTTGTCGTCCGCCGCTCCTGCGGCGAGGACGCCTCCACCCAGAGGAGCAACCCGTGAGCGATCCGGACGAGTTGCTGCGTATCGAAGGCATACGCAAGACCTTCCCCGGCGTGGTCGCGCTGGACGGCGTCGACTTCGACCTGCGCCGCGGGGAGGTGCACGTCCTCCTCGGGGAGAACGGGGCCGGCAAGAGCACCCTGATCAAGACGCTCTCCGGCGCCCACCACCCGGACGCCGGCCGCATCCTCGCCGAGGGCCGCGAGGTCCGCATCAACGGCGCCCAGGACGCGGAGCGCCTCGGCATCGCCACGATCTACCAGGAGTTCAACCTGGTCCCCGATCTGACCGTCGCCGAGAACATCTTCCTCGGGCGTCAGCCCCGGCGCTTCGGGCTGATCGACCGCGGACGGATGGAGGCGGCCGCCGAAGCGCTGCTCCACCGCGTCGGACTGCGGATCCCGCCACGGACGCGCGTGCGCGACCTGGGCATCGCCCGACTCCAGATGGTGGAGATCGCCAAGGCCCTGAGCCTGGACGCACGCGTGCTGATCATGGACGAGCCGACCGCGGTCCTCACCTCCGAGGAGGTGGAGAAACTCTTCCGGATCGTCCGCACCCTCCGCGAGGACGGCGTCGGCGTCGTCTTCATCACCCACCACCTCGAAGAGATCGCCGCGCTGGGCGACAGGGTCACCGTGCTGCGCGACGGCCGCAGCGTCGACCAGGTTCCCGCCTCGACCCCCGAGGCCGAGCTGGTACGGCTGATGGTGGGCCGCAGCATCGAGCAGCAGTACCCGCGCGTACGCCCCGCCGCGACGACCACGCCCGGGGACCAGGTCACGCCGGCCGCGTCCCGCGCCTCCGACTCCCCTCTGCTCTCGGTACGCGGTCTGACCCGTGACGGGGTCTTCCACGACGTCAGCTTCGAGGTGCGGGCCGGTGAGGTCGTCGGCCTGGCCGGCCTCGTCGGGGCGGGCCGTACGGAGGTGGCCCGTGCCGTCTTCGGCGCCGACCCGTACGACGCGGGCCGTGTCGACGTACTCGGCCGGACGCTGCCCCGGCACGACGTCAACGCCGCGATGGGCGCCGGCATCGGCCTCGTGCCCGAGGACCGCAAGGGCCAGGGCCTGCTGCTCGACGCCTCCGTACAGGAGAACCTCGGTCTGGTGACGCTCCGTTCGGCCACCCGTGCCGGGCTGGTCGACCTGGCCGCCCAGCGCGCGGCCGCGGCCCGGATCGCCGATCAGCTCGGGGTACGGATGGCCGGCCCGGACCAGCACGTACGCACCCTCTCCGGCGGCAACCAGCAGAAGATCGTCATCGGCAAGTGGCTCCTCGCCGACACCAAGGTGCTCATCCTCGACGAGCCGACCCGCGGTATCGACGTGGGCGCCAAGGTCGAGATCTACCAGCTCATCAACGAACTCACGGCCTCGGGCCACGCGGTCCTGATGATCTCCAGTGATCTGCCGGAGGTCCTCGGCATGAGCGACCGGGTGCTGGTCATGGCCCAGGGCCGCATCGCGGGCGAACTGCCCGCGGAGGAGGCGACGCAGGACGCCGTGATGGCCCTCGCCGTATCGGCGCCACCGGCAACAGCACCGGCCTCACCGGTATCCCCATCAACACCCGCATCCCCGAAAACACTGGCTAGACCGAAATCACCAGCAGCACCGGCAACACCCGCGAACGAAGTGGACGAAGTGGAGGGCTCCCGTGGCCACTGACACGCTCAAGAGCAATTCCGGCGCGGGGAGCGTCACGGCGATCCGCCGCATCCTGCTCGACAACGGCGCGCTGAGCGCCCTCATCGTCCTGGTCGTCGCGATGTCGCTGCTCTCCGGCGACTTCCTGACCACGCAGAACCTGCTCAACGTCGGTGTGCAGGCCGCGGTGACCGCCATCCTGGCGTTCGGTGTCACCTTCGTCATCGTCTCGGCGGGCATCGATCTGTCGGTCGGTTCGGTGGCCGCGCTGTCGGCGACCGTACTGGCGTGGACGGCGACCTCCGAGGGCGTGCCCGTGTGGCTCGCCGTGATCCTGGCCATCGCCACGGGCATCGCCTGCGGTCTCGTCAACGGCGCCCTCGTCTCGTACGGGAAGCTCCCCCCGTTCATCGCCACGCTGGCCATGCTGTCGGTGGGCCGGGGCCTGTCCCTGGTGATCTCGCAGGGCAGTCCGATCGCTTTCCCCGACTCGGTCTCCGTCTTCGGGGAGACGCTCGGCGGCTGGCTGCCGGTCCCGGTCATCGTGATGATCGTGATGGGGCTCGTCACCGCCGTCATCCTGACCCGCACCTACATCGGACGCTCGATGTTCGCGATCGGCGGCAACGAGGAGGCGGCCCGCCTCTCCGGGCTCCGCGTCAAACGGCAGAAGCTCGCCGTCTACGCGCTCTCCGGCCTCTTCGCCGCCGTCGCGGGCATCGTCCTCGCGTCCCGGCTGGTCTCCGCGCAGCCCCAGGCCGCCCAGGGCTACGAGCTCGACGCGATCGCCGCCGTCGTCATCGGCGGCGCCAGCCTGGCGGGCGGCGTCGGCAAGGCGTCCGGCACCCTCATCGGCGCGCTCATCCTCGCCGTGCTCCGCAACGGCCTCAACCTGCTCTCGGTCTCCGCGTTCTGGCAGCAGGTCGTCATCGGCGTCGTGATCGCGCTCGCGGTCCTCCTCGACACCCTGCGCCGCCGCGCCGGGGCCACCCCCACCGCCGCCTCCACCTCACCGGGGTCCGGCCGGCGCAAGGCAGGCCGGCTCGCCGTCATGGCGGTCTGCGTCGCCGCGGTCGTGGGCGCCGTGTCGTTCCTGAACCCGGGCTCGTCCGGTACGTCGACCAGGATCGGCATGTCCCTCTCCACCCTCAACAACCCCTTCTTCGTGCAGATGAAGGCGGGCGCGCAGGCGGAGGCCAAGGCGGCCGGCGTCGAACTCACGGTCACCGACGCGCAGAACGACGCGTCGCAGCAGGCCAACCAGCTGCAGAACTTCACTACCGAGGGCATGAAGTCGATCATCGTCAATCCGGTGGACTCGGACGCGGTGGGACCCGCCGTGCGCACCGCCAACACGGCGGACATCCCGGTGGTCGCCGCCGACCGCGGCGTCAACAAGGCGGATGCGGCGACCCTCGTCGCCTCCGACAACGTGGCCGGCGGCCGGCTGGCCGCGAAGACGCTGGCCGACCGGCTCGGCGGCAAGGGCAGCATCGTCGTCCTCCAGGGCACCGCGGGCACGTCCGCCAGCCGCGAGCGCGGCCAGGGCTTCGCCGAGGGCCTCAAGGCCTACCCGGGCATCAAGGTCGTGGCCAAGCAGCCCGCGGACTTCGACCGGACGAAGGGCCTGGACGTCATGACCAACCTCCTCCAGGCCAACCCGGACGTCTCCGGCGTGTTCGCCGAGAACGACGAGATGGCCCTCGGCGCGGTCAAGGCGCTCGGCGGCAAGGCCGGCACGTCGGTGGCCGTGGTCGGCTTCGACGGAACGCCCGACGGCCTGAAGGCGGTCGGCGCGGGCACCCTGTACGCCTCGATCGCCCAGCAGCCCTCGGAGCTCGGCAGGATCGCCGTCCAGAACGCGGTCAAGGCCGCCCAGGGCAAGCGGGTGGACAGCACGGTCAAGGTCCCGGTGAAGGTCGTCACCGAGCGGAACGTCGCCGACTTCTCATGACCACGGGAACGGCGACGGGGACAGCGACAGGACCGGCGAATCCGGCGGCAGAGGCGGCAGAGGCGGGAGCGGGGACGGGGATGCACACATACGACGTGCTGGTGGTGGGGTCGGCCAACGCCGACCTGGTGATCGGCGTGGACCGCCGCCCCGGGCCGGGCGAGACGGTGCTCGGCTCCGACCTGGTGGTGCACCCGGGCGGCAAGGGTGCGAACCAGGCCGTCGCGGCCGCCCGCCTGGGCGCCCGGACCGCCCTGCTCGCGAGGGTGGGACACGACGAGCACGGACAGCTGCTGCTGGACTCCCAGCGCGCGGCGGGCGTGGACACCGTCGGCGTCCTGGTCGGCGGGGCGCCGACGGGGGTCGCGCTGATCACCGTGGATCCGTCGGGCGACAACAGCATCGTGGTGTCGCCGGGTGCGAACGCCCGGCTGACCCCGCAGGACGTGCGCGCAGCGGCGACTCTGCTGCACGCCTCCCGGGTGGTCTCCGCCCAGCTGGAGGTCCCGGTGGAGACGGTCGTCGAGACGGTACGGGGCCTGGCTCCGGACACCCGGTTCGTCCTGAACCCCTCCCCTCCCGCCCCGCTCCCCGCCGAGGTGCTGGCGGCCTGCGACCCGCTGGTCGTCAACGAGCACGAGGCCCGGTTCATGCTCGGGCACTCGGCGGGGCCCGCGCCGGAGGACTGGGCACGCGCGCTGCTCGCCCGCGGGCCCCGGTCGGTGGTGGTCACCCTCGGCGCGGAGGGCGCGCTGGTCGCCGACCGGCGTACGGGCTGCGCGACGCGGATCACGAGCCCGCAGGTCACCGCGGTCGACACCACGGGCGCCGGGGACGCCTTCACCGCGGCGCTCGCATGGCGGCTGGGACGGGGGGACGACCTGACGGCGGCCGCCGCCTTCGCGGCCCGGGTCGGCGCGGCGGCGGTCACCCGGGACGGGGCGCAGGAGTCGTTCCCCACCGCGCAGGAGGTCGCGGCGCTGTGAAGAAGTCCGGCATCCTCAACCGTCATCTGGCCGGCGCGCTGGCCGAGCTGGGCCACGGCGACCTGGTGATGGTGTGCGACGCGGGGCTGCCCATCCCCCAGGGTCCGCGCGTCGTCGATCTGGCCTTCCGGGCGGGCGTCCCCTCGTTCGCGGAGGTCCTGGACGGTCTGCTCGCCGAAGTGGTGGTGGAGGGCGCGACGGCCGCCGCGGAGATCCGTACGGCGAACCCGCCGGCCACCCGACTGCTGGAGTCCCGCCTCCCCGACCTCGCCCTGATCCCGCACGACGCGCTCAAGGCCCTCACCCCGACGACCCGTCTGGTGGTCCGCACGGGTGAGGCACGTCCGTACGCGAACGTGGTGCTGCGCTGCGGGGTGTTCTTCTAGGGTCTTCCGTCCGGATCGGCCCGGCACGATCCGGACGAGAGACCCTGGCCGCGCGCCGGACGGACCCGATGCGCAAGGAACCGGCGGCGAACCCCGGGCGCGACCACGTCCGGCCGCCCGGGGGCCCACGCGCCCGCGGTCCACGGGCGCCCCGGTCCACGGGCGCCCCGGCCCGCGTCCGCGGACCACCGGAGCGCACGCGAGGCGCCCTCCGCGCCCTTCTACTGCGCCAGCAGCTCCAGGACCCTGTTGACCGCGTCCACGACGGGCTGGCCGAGGGAACCGGCCGTGGCCGCGATACCGGAGAGGGTCAGCAACGCCATACGCCGCTGCTGCTGGCGGCCGTCGTCGCCGGGGGCGGCGACGGCCGGCAGCGTCTCGTCGAGGGCCTCGGCGGTGGCGGGCGAGATCTTGTCGCGGAGCTCGTCGACCAGCCGGAGGAGTTCCGCGACCGCGGCCTGCATCTCCGGGGACGCCGCGGGGGCGCTTCCGGTCGCCCCGTGGTTGTTGACCATTCCGATGTTGCCGGTTCCGCCCCGCATGTTCACGTTGGGGCCGTAGTAGTAACTGTCACCGCTCATGCGCTTGCCATCCCCACGTTGCCCGTACCGCCGTACATGTTGACGTTGTCGCCGAAGTAGTAGTTCCTGGGACTGATCGTGATGCTGTCCACCCGCACCTGGAACTCCGACTCGGGGTTCTCGATCGCATGGGAGATGTGGCCGACGAGCTGGTTGAGGTGCTGCGGGTTCTGGCTGGTGACCACGGCCGTCGAGGGCCCGGACGTCTCCACGGCCAGGACGTAGTGCGAGGGCGCCAGCAGCACGATCAGCAGGTCGACGATGTAGTAGACCAGCGAGCCGGCGGTGCAGAGCCAGACGAACGTCAGCAGCCCGCCGCCCGCCTCCCGGCTCGCGATGGCCGTCAGACCGCTGAGGACCGTGAGGGCGATTGCCACCGAGAGCGTGATCGCGACGCGCTTCAGGAAGAGCAGCGTCGCGTCCTTGCGCCTGGGGTGGAGGGTGAACGTGTGGACCCGCGCGATGTTCGCCAGCGGGTACGCGGCCCCGCCGACCCACAGCAGCCGCTTGCTGACCCGCAGATCGATGCCGCCGGCGAACTGCGGCGGCGCCGAAGGGACGGGCGGAGTGGCCGGTGATGTCTGCTGCTGCCCGGCCACCGCCGCCGCCACCCACGGCGGCTCCGCCGGCGGGTCCGCCGGGCGGCCCGTTGACTCCGTATTCATCTGTGTCCCCCTGAGGTATGGGTGATGCCCCATCACTGAGTGGAACCCATTAACTACGCCGGAAAACTCCCGTGCAAGCCGAATGACCCTCTCAAGTGGGTTCTCCTTGCGGCGAGTTGACGATTCGAGCGTCGGCCGGACACTCCCCCGGAACTCCTTTGCGTGGCCGGAAAAGCCCTGTGCCGCACACGGGCCAAAGGCCCTCCGCTCCGGCGGCTCCTCAACGAGCGAACGGTTCCGCACTCCGACGGCGGCCGATGCGTCCGCGCATACACATGCTCACGCACGGGGTGTCTGCCTCTGGCCGGCACATGCCCCGCCCCTGGAAGGAGGTCAGATCCTGCCGAGGTCGACCTTCATCGCGACGGTATGTGCAGGCCGGCCGGTACAGCAGCCGCGACGCGTACACCGCCCGCCCCGACGGCCACCAGGTCAAGGGTCCGGGCGTCGGCGAAGTACGGGCGCGTGCACTCGACACCTGGCGGGCACCACTGCGGCAATGGGCCCGGCAGCGGCTGCCACCGGCGTGAACGTCGAGGAGGGGACCACGATCCGCCGGCCGATCACGCGACGGGCACCGCCCGGGCATGAAAAAGCCCCAGGTCACGGCGAGTGAGTCCTGGGGCTGATCCGAGCCGCCTTCGGGATTCGAACCCGAGACCTACGCATTACGAGTGCGTTGCTCTGGCCAACTGAGCTAAGGCGGCATGCCGTGCCATCCCCGTGGGGTGCAGCAGCGGCCCCAAGTCTACACAGGTCGAGAGGGTGCCTCGCACACCCCCGGGGCCGGCCGGCCCCGCGCAGCGGGGAAAGCCGTGCACACGCCCCTCGGCGGCGGCCCGCGAGCCCGGCGGGACCCGGACAGGAAGGCGCTAGCGGCAGCGCTTGCCCGCCGGGGGGACCTTGCCGTCGAGGAGGTAGGTGTTGATGGCGGTGTCGACGCACGCGCTGCCCCTGCCGTACGCCGTGTGCCCGTCGCCGTCGTACGTCAGCAGGGTGCCGGAGTCGAGCTGGGAGGCGAGGGCCTCGGCCCAGGCGTAGGGGGTCGCCGGGTCGCGCGTGGTGCCGACCACGACGATCGGGGCGGCACCCTTCGCCTCGATGCGGTGGGCGGTGCCCGTGGCCTTGACCGGCCAGTTCGCGCAGTTCAGGGAGGCCCAGGCCAGGCCCTCGCCGAAGACCTCGGAAGCCTTCTCGAAGGACGGCACCGCCTGCGCCACCTCGGCCGGGGAGGTGAAGGCCGGCGGCTGGTCCAGGCAGTTCACCGCGGCGTTGGCGAACATCAGGTTCGAGTACGCGCCGTCGCTCTCCCGCTCGTAGTAGCTGTCCGCCAGGGCCAGCAGCGCGGCCCCGTCGCCCGCCATCGCCTGGGTCAGCGCCTCGCGCAGCTGCGGCCAGGCCGAGTCGTCGTACATGGCGGCGATGACGCCCGTCGTGGCCAGGGACTCCCCGAGCGGGCGGCTCTGGCCGGTCGGGACGGGTTCGGCGTCGAGCCGCGCGAAGAACGCCTTCAGTCGCTTGGCCGCGTCCGCGGTCGACTTCGTCCCGAGCGGGCAGGCCGGCTGCTTCACGCAGTCGGCGGCGAAGGCCCGGAAGGCGGTCTCGAAGCCGGCCGTCTGGCCGCGGTTCAGCTCGGCCGTCGGCAGCGACGGGTCGATCGCGCCGTCGAGTACGAGCCTGCCCGAGCGGGAGGGAAAGAGCTCGGCGTACGTGGCGCCCAGGAGCGTGCCGTACGACGCCCCCACGTACGTCAGCTTCTCGTCACCCAGCACCTGGCGCAGTACGTCCATGTCCCGGGCCGTCTCGACCGTCGAGACATGCGGAAGGACCTTGCCCGAGCGTTTCTCGCACCCCTGCGCGAAGGTCTTGTAGGACGCGGCCAGCCGGTCGGTCTCGCCGCTGTCGTCGGGGGTCTGGTCGACCTGCGTGTACGCGTCCATCTGCGGCCCGTCCAGACATACGACCGGCTCGCTGCGGGCCACTCCGCGCGGGTCGATCGCGACCAGGTCGTAGCGGGCGCGCACCGGTGCCGGATAGCCGATGCCGGCGTACCCCTGGAGGTAGGTGATGGCCGAGCCGCCCGGGCCGCCCGGGTTGACCAGCAGCGAGCCGATGCGCCGGCCGGGTCCGGTGGCCTTGATCCGCGACACGGCCAGCTTCACCTGCTCACCGTCCGGCTTGGCGTAGTCGAGCGGCGCCTTCATCGTGGCGCACTCGAAGTCGGGGACACCGCACGGGCGCCAGTCGAGCCGCTGGCCGTAGTACGTCCTGAGGGCCTTGATCTCCTCGGCCGACACCGGCGTCACCGGCGAGACCGCCGCCGACGCGGCCCCGGCGGGCGCGGTGCCTTCGACGGAGCATCCGGAGCCGAACAGGCCGATTGCCGCGAGGGCGACGGCGGACGTACGGAGCAGGCGACTGGAGTCCATATCCGGAGCGTATCCGGACGGTGACCGATTGTTGGGTCACTGAACCCGTACGGATTACCCCGCGCGCAGCGCCATCGTCATCGCCTCCACCGCCAGCAGCGGTGCCACATTGCGGTCCAGGGCGTCACGGCAGGCCAGGATCGACTCGATCCGGCGCAGCGTCCGCTCGGGGGTGGAGGCGCGGACGACCCGGTCGAGCGCGTCACGCACGTCCTCGTTGGCGATCGCCGTCCGCGAGCCGAGCTGGAGCGCCAGCACGTCCCGGTAGAAGCCCGTCAGCTCGCTGAGCGCGAGGTCCAGGCTGTCGCGCTGGGTGCGGGTCCTGCGGCGTTTCTGCCTGTCCTCCAGGTCCTTCATCACACCCGCGGTCCCGCGGGGCATCCGGCCGCCCTGGCTCGCGCCGAGGGCCGCCTTCAGCTCCTCGGTCTCCTTGACGTCGATCTCCTCGGCGGCCTGCTTCGCGTCCTCGCCCGCCGCGTCGATCAGCTCCTGCGCCGCCTTCAGGCAGCCGCCCACGTCCTCGACCCGCAGCGGCAGCCTGAGCACGGTGGCCCGACGGGCGCGCGCGCGCTCGTCGGTGGCGAGCCGGCGGGCGCGGTCGATGTGCCCCTGGGTGGCGCGGGCGGCCGCGGCGGCCGCCTGCGGCTCGATGCCGTCGCGGCGGACCAGCACCTCCGCGACGGCGTCGACCGGCGGCGTGCGCAGGGTCAGGTGGCGGCAGCGGGAACGGATCGTGGGCAGGACGTCCTCCAGCGACGGCGCGCACAGCAGCCAGACGGTGCGCGGCGCCGGCTCCTCGACGGCCTTGAGCAGGACGTTCCCCGCGCCCTCCGTGAGGCGGTCGGCGTCCTCCAGGACGATGACCTGCCAGCGGCCGCCCGCCGGGGAGAGCTGCGCGCGGCGCACCAGCTCCCGGGTCTCCTTGACGCCGATGGAGAGGAGGTCGGTGCGGACGATCTCCACATCGGCGTGCGTGCCCACGAGCGTGGTGTGGCACCCGTCGCAGAACCCGCAGCCCGGCTCACCGCCGAGCGCCCGGTCGGGGCTGACGCACTGGAGGGCGGCGGCGAAGGAGCGGGCGGCGGTGGCCCGTCCGGAGCCGGGGGGCCCGGTGAACAGCCACGCGTGCGTCATCTTCGAGGCGTCCGGCGGCGCGGTGCCGGACGCGATCGCGGTGACGAGCGTGTCCGCGTCCCGGGCGGCGGCGCCGAGCTGCGCCTGGACACGGTCCTGTCCGACCAGGTCGTCCCATACGGGCATGGATGCCGTCACCGCCTTCGTACGTGTGCGTTCGTTCCCATTGTGGAGCAGGGTTCTGACAACACCGGTACGTCAGCGGCGGCGGCCTCCGCCCCTGCGGTCGTCATGGTCGTCATGCGGCCCGAGCAGCTCGTCCGCCAGGGACGGCAGGTCGTCCAGCGGGGTCTCCTCCGCCCAGTCGGAGCGGCGCCGCGGGCGGCCCTGCTCGTCGAGCTGGGGCAGCTCGCGGGTCCGCTCGGCGGAACCGGGCTCGGATCCGGTGACCGGGGCGGCGCCCCGGCGGGGGCCGGCGGCCTGCGGGGCCTCGTCGCGGAAGAAGCCCGGCGGCACCCGGTCGGCCGGGCCCCGGTCCGCACCCCGTACGGCGGGCCCGTCGCCGCGGGCAGGCCCGTCGCCGCGCACGGGCGGAAGCACGGTGGTCTCGTCCATCGCCGACGGCCCGTCGTCCCGCACGGGGGGAAGCAGCGCCGTCTCGTCCGTCGCACCGGCCGGCGACGGTTCGTCGTCCCGCACGGGCCGAAGGACGGTCGTCTCGTCGTCCCGCACGGGCGGAAGCAGCGCCGTCTCGTCCGTCGCACCGGCCTCCGACGGTTCGTCGTCCTTGCGCATGTTGACGCGCGGGACCGGGACGGTCTGCGTCACCTCGTCCGGCTTCACGACCGGCGTCGGCACGGTCGTCTCGGCCGCGGACACCTCCCTGGCGGCCGCCGAGGCCGCGGCGGCCTCCGCGGCGAGTCGCCGGGCCTCCTCAGCGCGCAGCAGGGCCTCCTCGGCCTTGCGCTGCTTCTCCCGGCGGCGCTCCTCGGCCTCGGCGCGCAGCCGGGCCTCCTCCTCGTGCTGCTTGCGCAGCCGTTCCTGCTCGGCGCGGCGGGCCTTCTCCTCGGCCTCGCGCCGCTTGCGCTCCTCCTCCGCGAGGCGCCGCGCCTCCTCCGCGCGCCGCCTGGCCTCCTCGGCCTGCCGCTCGGCCTCACGCTGCCGCGCTTCCTCCTCCTCGCGGCGCTTGCGCTCCTCCTCCTCGGCGCGGAGCTTGGCGAGCTGCTCCTGGCGCTCGCGCTCCAGCCGCTCCTCCTCGGCCTTGCGCGCGGCCTCTTCCTCGGCCTTGCGCCTGGCTTCCTCCTCGGCCGCTCTGCGGGCCTCCTCCTGCGCCTTCACCTCGGCCTCGGAGAGCGGCAGCATCTGGTCGAGCCGGTGGCGTACGACGGTGGCGACCGCGGCGGGTTCCTGCCCCGCGTCGACGACCAGGTAGCGGCCGGGGTCGGCCGCCGCGAGGGCGAGGAATCCGGAACGGACCCGCCGGTGGAACTCCGCCGGCTCCGACTCCAGCCGGTCCGGTGCCTCGGTGAAGCGTTCCCGCGCGGTCTCCGGCGAGACGTCCAGCAGGACCGTCAGATGCGGGACGAGGCCACCGGTCGCCCACCGGGAGATGCGGGCGATCTCGGTCGGGGCCAGGTCACGCCCCGCTCCCTGGTAGGCCACCGACGAGTCGATGTACCGGTCGGAGATGACGATCGCGCCCCGCTCCAGGGCCGGGCGGACCAGGGAGTCGACGTGTTCGGCGCGGTCGGCCGCGTACAGCAGGGCCTCCGCGCGGTTGGACAACCCGGCCGACGACACGTCGAGCAGGATGGAGCGCAGCCGCTTGCCGATGGGCGTGGCGCCCGGCTCGCGGGTGACGACCACCTCGTGGCCCTTGGCCCTGATCCACTCGGCCATCATCTCGACCTGTGTGGACTTCCCGGCGCCGTCCCCGCCCTCCAGGGCGATGAAGAAGCCGGTGGGCGAGGGGGCCTGTGCCGGGTCCGCGCCGCGCAGCGCGTCGCGCAGGTCGCGGCGGAGCGGCACTCCGGAACGGTCGTCCGTCTTCGCCAGCACCAACGCCGCGACGGGCAGCAGCAGCGCGCCGACCAGCATCAGGGTGAAGGCGGCGCCGCCGTGCGCGAAGACGAAGTCGCCGTTGGCGAGGCGGTGGGGGCCGATCGCGGCGGCGAGCAGCGGGGCCGCGAGGGCGCCGAGGGCGATGGAGACCCGTACGACGGCCTGGAGGTGCTCGGTGACCCTCGGCCGCCGGAACTCCTCCGTCTCCTGGTCGATCAGCGTGTGGCCGGTGCTCGCCGCGACGCCCGCGGCGACGCCGGCGGCGACGGCGAGGAACAGCACGGTCGCCGTGTCCGGGACCAGGCCCATCGCGAGCAGCGCGACACCCGTGACAGCGGTCGCGAGCGCGAGCATCCGGCGGCGGGACAGGGCGGGCAGCACGGCGCGGGCCGAGCGGATGCCGAGGGCCGTACCACCGGTCAGCGCGAGGACCAGCAGGGCGAAGGCGACGGGCCCGCCGCCGAGGTCCTTGGCGTGCAGCACGGACACGGCGGCGGCCGCGGCGATGGCCGTGGCGATCGCCGCGCAGGCCAGTACGAGCAGCGGCAGGGCCGCCGTACGCCCCTTGTCCGGCCCGTTCCCGGCGGCCGGGCGGCGCAGGCCCTCCAGCGGGGAGCGGGGGCGGGGGGTCTGGGAGTCGGGCAGTTCCAGGAAGTAGAGGATCGACACGGACGCGGCGAAGAGCCCGGCCGCGACATACGAACCGAGCGCCGCCTGGTGCGCCGAGAACCACTCGACGCCCGTGCCCAGCAGGTTGCCCAGGAGCGTGGCGGCGAGCAGCGCGACGGCCGCGGCGGGGATGGCGACGAAGTCGGTGCGCAGGGACAGGCGCCGCAGCGCGTCGAGGTGGTCCGGCAGCGGGCGCACGGCCGCCCCCTCCAGGGGCGGGGCGGGCAGCAGCGCGGGGGCGGCGCTCTCCTTGGAGACCGTCCAGAACCGTTCGGCGACGCCGGCCAGGAAGACGGTGATCAGCAGGAACGCGAGGGCCTTGTCGGGCGTCCAGTCGATCCACAGGGGCGCGACGACGAGCAGGGCCAGGCGCACCGCGTCCGCCGTGACCATCGTCCAGCGCCGGTCGAGGGGGCCGCCGGGCGCGGTGAGCGCGGTCATCGGTCCCAGGAGCACGGCGCCGAACAGGAGCGTGGCGAGGATCCGCCCACCGAACACGGCGGCGACGGCGAAGCCCGCTCCGCGGTACCCGCCTCCGAACGCCCCCTCGGTGACCGCCGCCTGCAGCGCCAGCAGAACCAGGACGAGCAGGGCGAGTGCATCGCCGATACCGCCGACGAACTGTGCGCTCCACAACCGCCGCAGCGGATGGTTGCGCAACAGAGCCCGTACGGCACGCTCGCGGGAGTCTGCGGCAAGTGCGGCGTCGGAGTCTGAGGTGGGGCTCAAGACCGTTGGCTGCTCGACTCGCGTCATCCTCTCAGCCTATCCGGACGAGTCGGAGCCCATTCGTCCGCTCCCGAACAAATGCACGCAGGATCGGCTCCAGCACCGGAACGAGGCGTTCACGGCTGTCGGGTTGACGAAGCGAGCCCTCCCGGAAGGGACGTGCCCGAGGCGAAGGGGCGTACCCGAGGGGCGTGCCCGAGGCGGAAGCGGGGCGCCCTCGACGGCTCCGGCCCGCCGCCGAGCCGCACCCGGCCCCTCGGCGGCCGGCCCCTGGAAGCGGAAGCCGCCCCGGGGCAGGTGCCCACGAGGCGGCTCGCCGTGCGCGACGGCGCCGGGGACGAGACGGCGCGGGATACGCGACACCGCGCCGGGCGCCGTGATCACTCCACCGACGCGATCATCAGGCCGGCGCGGTCCCCGCGCCACCGTGCCACTCCGTCCGCGCGGTCGCTCCAGGTCCGCACGGCCACTCCGTCCGCGCGGTCGCTCCAGGTCAGCGCGGTCACTCCGTCGGCGCCGACGACTTGGCGGCCGTGGCCTTCTTCGCCGTCGTCTTCTTCGCCGCCGTGGTCTTCTTCGCAGCGGTCGTCTTCTTGGCGGCCGTGGCCTTCTTCGCCGTGGTCGCCTTCTTCGCCGGTGCCTTCTTCGCGGCTGCCTTCTTGGCCGTCTTCTTCGCCGGCCCCTTGGCACGCTTCTCCGCCAGGAGCTCGTACCCGCGTTCCGGCGTGATCGTCTCCACGCTGTCCGAGGTCCGCAGCGTGGCGTTGGTCTCGCCGTCCGTGACGTACGCGCCGAAGCGGCCGTCCTTCACGACCACCGGACGCTCGCTCACCGGGTCCGTGCCCAGCTCCTTCAGCGGAGGCTTGGCCGCGGCGCGGCCACGCTGCTTGGGCTGCGCGTAGATCGCGAGCGCCTCTTCCAGCGTGATCGTGAAGAGCTGCTCCTCGTCGGTCAGCGACCGCGAGTCGGTGCCCTTCTTCAGGTACGGGCCGTAGCGGCCGTTCTGCGCCGTGATCTCGACGCCCTCGGCGTCGGCGCCCACGACACGCGGCAGCGACATCAGACGCAGCGCGTCCTCCAGCGTCACCGTGTCCAGGGCCATCGACTTGAAGAGCGAGGCGGTCCGCGGCTTCACCGCGTTCTTGCCGGTCTTCGGGGTGCCCTCGGGAAGGATCTCGGTGACGTACGGGCCGTACCGGCCGTCCTTCGCGACGATCTGGTTGCCGCTCACCGGGTCCGTACCCAGCTCGAAGTCACCGCTCGGCTTGGCCAGCAGCTCCTCGGCGTGCTCCACCGTCAGCTCGTCCGGCGCCAGGTCCTCGGGCACGTCCGCCCGCTGGTGGCCCTCCGCGTCCTTCTCCCCGCGCTCGACGTACGGGCCGTAACGCCCGACGCGCAGCACGATCCCGGAGCCGACGGGGAAGGAGGAGATCTCCCGGGCGTCGATCGCGCCCAGGTCCGTGACCAGCTCCTTCAGACCACCCAGGTGATCACCGTCGCCGTTGCCCGCGTCCGACGCGGCACCGGTGGCGTCGCCCTCGCCGAAGTAGAAGCGCTTCAGCCACGGCACCGCCTGTGCCTCGCCCCGCGCGATGCGGTCGAGGTCGTCCTCCATCTTCGCGGTGAAGTCGTAGTCGACGAGCCGGCCGAAGTGCTTCTCCAGCAGGTTGACCACGGCGAAGGACAGGAAGGACGGCACGAGCGCCGTGCCCTTCTTGAAGACGTAGCCGCGGTCGAGGATCGTGCCGATGATCGACGCGTACGTCGACGGGCGGCCGATCTCGCGCTCTTCCAGCTCCTTGACGAGCGAGGCCTCGGTGTAGCGGGCCGGCGGCTTGGTCGAGTGGCCGTCCGCCGTGATCTCCTCGGCGGTCAGAGCGTCGCCCTCGGCGACCTGCGGTAGCCGGCGCTCACGGTCGTCGAGCTCGGCGTTCGGGTCGTCGGCCCCCTCCACGTAGGCCTTCATGAAGCCGTGGAAAGTGATCGTCTTGCCGGACGCGCTGAACTCGGCGTCCCGCCCGTCCGAGGCACGGCCACCGATCTTGACGGTGACGGAGTTCCCGACCGCGTCCTTCATCTGGGAGGCGACCGTCCGCTTCCAGATGAGCTCGTACAGCTTGAACTGGTCGCCGGTCAGACCGGTCTCCGCGGGGGTGCGGAAACGATCACCCGAAGGGCGAATCGCCTCGTGCGCCTCCTGGGCGTTCTTGACCTTGCCGGCGTACGTACGCGGCTTCTCCGGCAGGTAGTCGGCGCCGTAGAGCTGCGTGACCTGCGCCCGGGCCGCCGCGACGGCGGTGTCGGACAGGGTCGTGGAGTCCGTACGCATGTAGGTGATGAAGCCGTTCTCGTACAGCTTCTGGGCGACCTGCATGGTGGCCTTCGCGCCGAAGCCGAGCTTGCGGCTCGCCTCCTGCTGGAGGGTCGTGGTGCGGAAGGGCGCGTACGGGGAGCGGCGGTACGGCTTCGACTCGACCGACCGGACGCTGAAGCTGGTCTCGGCCAGCGCGGCGGCCAGGGAGCGCGCGTTCGCCTCGTCCAGGTGCAGTACCTGGGAGGAGCCCGCCTTCAGCTGCCCGTCCGGGCCGAAGTCACGGCCCTGCGCGACGCGGCGCCCGTCGACGGTGGCCAGGCGCGCGAGGAGGTTCGACGGGTCGGACGCGTCACCGGCGCGGCCGGTGGCGAAGGTGCCCGTCAGGTCCCAGTACTCGGCGGACCGGAACGCGATGCGCTCGCGCTCGCGCTCGACGACGAGCCGGGTGGCGACGGACTGGACGCGTCCGGCCGACAGCCGGGGCATGACCTTCTTCCACAGGACCGGCGAGACCTCGTAGCCGTACAGCCGGTCGAGGATGCGGCGCGTCTCCTGGGCGTCGACCATGCGCTTGTTGAGCTCGCGCGGGTTGGCCACGGCCGCGCGGATCGCGTCCTTGGTGATCTCGTGGAAGACCATGCGGTGGACGGGGACCTTGGGCTTGAGCACCTCCAGCAGGTGCCACGCGATGGCCTCGCCCTCGCGGTCCTCATCGGTGGCGAGGAAGAGCTCGTCGGACTCGGCCAGCTGCTCCTTGAGCTTCCTGACCTGAGCCTTCTTGTCGGCGTTGACGACGTAGATCGGCTGGAAGTCGTGCTCGACGTCCACACCGAGGCGGCGGACCTCGCCGGTGTACTTCTCGGGCACCTCGGCGGCGCCGTTCGGGAGGTCGCGGATGTGCCCGACGCTCGCTTCGACGACGTAGCCAGGGCCGAGGTAGCCCTTGATCGTCTTCGCCTTGGCAGGCGACTCGACAATGACGAGTCGGCGCCCGCCGTGTGCGGTCTCGCTGGTCGGGGACAACTTCGCTCTTCTCTCCGGTCGACGCTCGGTGGCATGTGCCGTGCGGTGCGGTACCGAGCCTCTGCTCGTCCCGTATGCACGGCTGTGACGCTGCTGTCGCTGCGGAGTGTGACGGTACAACCCGCCCCCGTGTCAAACGGCAAAAGACCGCAACGGCCACTCGAACGGTAACCCGAGTTCTGGCATTCCTGCCGCCCGGACTCCCCTCGCGCCGCGGAGCCCTCCATTCCGCCCGGTGATCGTCCGGGGTTCGGCTCGTGATCGTCCCGGTGATCGTCCGGGGTTCGGCTCGTGATCGTCCCGGTGATCGCGCGCGTCGTCCGGGCGCCCCCGCTCGCGTCGCCCCGGGGCCGGCGCCGGGGGCGGCACCGGCCCCGCCGGACGCCTCCCACCTGGGCCGACCGACGTGGACGAGGAACGCCCTGCGTCGCTCAGATCCGGCCGAAGCACCACACCCCGAGGATGACGAAAGCCGCTCCGAACGACGTGGCGAACGCGGCCGCGGCCATCGGGCTCACGCCGTGGGCGACCGGAGCCCGGTGCAGTGAGCGCGCTCCCGTCCACACCAGCAGGCCCGCGCCGAACAGCGTGAACGCCATGCCGGCGAAAATGGCTGGTGCGCTTTCCATGTCCGTACCCCGTTTCCGTCGGATGCCGGGCCCGCCCGGCATCGCCTACCCCGAGGCGAGGCTGGCACCTCCGGACGGCCTGGGCGCGAATTGCGGGTGAACGGCGCGGGGAACGATGCCGGGGTTCACCCACCCGGCGTCCGGTCCGCGCTCCCGGTGCCCGTCCACGGAGCGAGGAGCGTGCCGAGGAGCGCGGGACGCGCCGAGAGGCGCGGGGCGGGCGAAGTCGCCGAGGAGCACGGGGCGGGCCGAGGTGGCCGGCAGCGGAACCGGAGAGCCGTGGCGGCGTCCGGCCCCTGGAGAGGCGCCACCACGGTACGAACTCCGAGCGGGGCCCTCGCGGTCCTTCGGCCCGGCCGGGGGCCACATCGGGCGACGCGGCCCCGCGTCGCGATTCCACGTCGTGGCCCCGCGTCGCGATCTCGCGCCCCGATCCGGCCGGGAGGCGCCTTCGACGGCGTGTACGAGGCTGCCTGCGAGGGCACATACGGGGACCCGTTCAAGCCACCGGTATCGCCGTCCGCATCGCCGCTCGTTTCACTCTCCGTATGCCCGTCATACGCGTCATACCCATACCCGTCATACCCGTCACTCCCGGGGCGCGGCCTGCCCGTCGGGTACGAGGAACCCCTCCTCCACGAGCAGCCGGATCGCCTGCGGCGTGCGGTCCCGCAGCAGCACCGGGTCCTCGCCCATGAGCTGGGCGATCGCGTCCAGGATGCGGCCCGCGCTGAGCGTGCCGTCGCAGACACCGGCGAAGCCGGCACCGACCGCGTCGACCTTGGTGGCGCGGCGCATGCCACGGTTCTGACGGAGCACCACGTGTTCGGGGTCCTCGGCGCCCGGCAGCCCGACCTGCTCCTGCGTCACCTCGGGCGCGAGCAGGAAACGGTCGGCGAGCAGCGCCGCGTCGTCCCGCGTCCGCAGGTAGTCCTGGCGGGCGAAGTGCGCCTCCACGGTCTCGCCGAGAGGCTGCTCGACGGGGTGCGGCCACTCCTCGATGACCAGGGAGGGCTGCTCGGACCCGGACTTGCGCAGGGTGATCCACCCGAAGCCGACCGCCTTGGTCCCTCGCGCCTCGAACTCGTCCAGCCACCGCTCGTAGCGCGCCGCGTACTCCCGCGGGTCCTCCCGGTGGTCGCCCGCGTCCCGCAGCCACAACTCCGCGTACTGCGTGACGTCCTGGACCTCCCGCTGCACGATCCAGGCGTCGCACCCGCGCGGCACCCAGGAACGCACCCGGTCCTGCCAGTCCTCGCCCTCCACGTGCTGCCAGTTGGCGAGGAACTGGGCGAACCCCCCCTCGTTCAGCCGGTCCCCGGCCTGCTGGACCAGGGAACGGCACAGGTCGTCCCCGGCCATGCCGCCGTCCCGGTAGGTCAGCCGGGCGGCGGGCGAGATGACGAACGGAGGGTTCGAGACGATCAGGTCGTACGTCTCCGATCCCACCGGCTCGAACAGCGAACCGGTGCGCAGGTCCGCCTCCGGCGCTCCGGAGAGGGCGAGAGTGAGCCGGGTGAACTCCAGCGCCCGCGGGTTGAGGTCGGTCGCCGTCACGCGGGTGGCGTGCTGCGCGGCGTGCAGGGCCTGGATGCCGGACCCGGTGCCGATGTCCAGCGCGGAGGAGACGGAGGCGCGGACGGTGATCCCGGCGAGCGTGGTGGACGCGCCGCCGACCCCCAGGACCACACCCTCGCCGCGGCCGCCGGCCCCACCGGCGCCGCCCACGGCGCAGCCGAGGTCCGAGACGATGAACCAGTCCTGGCCCTCCGGTCCGCCGTACGGCCGTACGTCCACGGTGGCGCGGATCCCGCCGTCGGCCTCGGTCAGCCATCCGTCGGCGATCGCCTCGTCCAGCGGGAGTGCCGCACGGGCCCGCTCGGGGGACACCGGCCGCTGGAGCAGGAAGAGCCGGACGAGCGTGTCGAGGGGGCTGTCGCCGCGGGTGGTGCGCAGGGCGGGCACGGTCTCGCTGCGGGCGAGCGCGGCATAGGCGGGAGCGCCGAGCAGCTCCAGCAGCCCGTCGGCGGTGAAGTCGGCCGCGAGCAGGGCGTCGCGGAGGCGGGCGGCGCGATCGGGCACCGGGAGGCTGGTGGTCAGGCTGGTCGTACTCACCTGCTCATTGTGACCGCCACCACTGACAAACGACGAGCGGCCCGGCCTCCGTCGGAGAGCCGAGCCGTTCGTTCCGGGTACGCCGTGCCGGCCGGAGCCCCGACCGGCGGCCCCCCGCGCGGGCCGCTGGTCGAGTACCCCGCCGCGCGTCCCGCCCCGGGCCTTACTCCGAGCCCTTGCCGGCCGAAGCCGAGGCGGAGGCGGAGGCGGCAGGCTTGGAGGCCGCGGCGGCCGGCGAGGCGGCCGCCGGGGAGGCCGCCGGGGAGGCCGAAGCGCCCGAGCCCAGCTGGGCGGGCGGCACCGAGGCCTTGGCCTTCTGGCAGCCGGGCTGCTTGGCCATCGACTGGCCCAGTTGGCCGGACTGGAGCTTGGACAGCGCGTCCTGGTCCATCTTCTCGATCTTCTTCAGTCCGTCGGCGACGCCCTGGAGCCCGTCCGCGAACTTCTGCTGGTCCTTCGGGTCGAGAGCGTCGACCTGCTTCTTCAGGCCCTCGTAGGCCACAGCGGTCGCGTTGAGCTCCTTGACGGCGTCCTGCTGGAGCTTGTCCCCGTTGTCGACGGGCGGCGTCCCCGCGCCCTGGACGGCCTTGGCGAGCGCCTTGTCCGCGTCGGCGATGTCCTGGAACGCCTTGGAGTCGGCGGCCTGGATGTCGGCGGGCTTGCCGTCCGCAGCGGTCGAGATGATGGTCTGCTGCGCATTGGCCCGCTTCTGGATCTGCGGCTGTGCCTGGTCGCAGACCTTCTTGGCCCAGGCGTCCACCTTGTTGGCGCCGTCGTCCTCGTCGCCGCTGCAGCCCGACAGTGCGAGCACCAGTACCGCACCGCCGGACAGTGCGGCCGCAAGCTTCTTGTTCACCGGATTGGTCCCTTCCAACGCTCTCGGCCCCGGAACATACACGCCAAGTGGGCGACATCTGCGTGTCGTGCGACCGTTCCGTACACTATTGCAGCCATTTGCACCAAGGGAGACAAGGCTCACCACGGCCGTACGAAAGGGCGGGCGAAGCGCCAATGCGCCTCGCCCGCCCATCGCTTGATCAGGTGGTACCACATGGGCTAGAGGAGGGATGCCTTACTGGCCACCCTTTCCTCGGAGTCGCCTTCGTCGCTCACGGCCACCGAACGTCGCTTGGAGACGTACACCGCGCCGACGATGACGAGGATCGCGAGTGCCGCCACCACGGCCCGTACGCCCGGACTGGCGTCGTCCCCGTAACCGAACTGCACGACGGCGGGCGCGATCAGCAACGCGACCAGGTTCATCACCTTCAGCAGCGGGTTGATCGCCGGTCCCGCGGTGTCCTTGAAGGGGTCGCCCACCGTGTCGCCGATGACCGTGGCGGCATGCGCGTCGCTGCCCTTGCCGCCGTGGTTCCCGTCCTCGACGAGCTTCTTGGCGTTGTCCCAGGCGCCGCCGGAGTTGGCGAGAAAGACGGCCATCAGGGTGCCGGTGCCGATGGCGCCCGCGAGGTACGCGCCGAGGGCGCCGACCCCGAGGGTGAAGCCGACCGCGATCGGTGCCATGACGGCGAGCAGCCCCGGCGTGGCGAGCTCGCGCAGCGCGTCCTTGGTGCAGATGTCGACGACGCGCCCGTACTCCGGTTTCTCGCTGTAATCCATGATCCCGGGGTGCTCGCGGAACTGTCGGCGCACCTCGTAGACCACCGCGCCGGCCGACCGGGAGACCGCGTTGATCGCCAGCCCGGAGAACAGGAAGACGACGGCTGCGCCGAGGATGAGACCGACGAGGTTGTTGGGCTGTGAGATGTCCATGCTCAGGTTCATCGAGGCGGCCCTGGCGCCCACATCGGCGACCGCCGTGGCGATCGCGTCCCGGTACGAGCCGAAGAGCGCGGCCGCGGCCAGGACTGCGGTGGCGATGGCGATGCCCTTGGTGATGGCCTTGGTGGTGTTGCCCACCGCGTCGAGGTCGGTGAGGACCTGGGCACCGGCGCCCTGGACGTCTCCGGACATCTCGGCGATGCCCTGGGCGTTGTCGGCGACCGGCCCGAAGGTGTCCATGGCGACGATCACGCCGACGGTGGTGAGCAGGCCGGTTCCGGCGAGCGCCACCGCGAAAAGCGCCAGCATGATCGACGCGCCGCCGAGCAGGAACGCCCCGTACACGGCGAGTCCGATCAGCAGCGCCGTGTACACCGCCGACTCCAGTCCGATGGCGATGCCGGCGAGCACGACCGTCGCGGGGCCGGTCAGCGACGACTTGCCGATGTCCCGCACCGGGCGCCTGCTCGTCTCGGTGAAGTAGCCCGTCAGCTGCTGGATCAGCGCCGCCAGCACGATGCCGATGGCGACGGCCACCAGCGCCAGGACGCGGGGGTCGCCGCCGTGCGCCCGGATGGCCGGGTCGGAGACGCCGTCCAGGGCCGCGTAGGAGGAAGGGAGGTAGACGAAGACCGCCACGGCCACCAGGGCGAGGGAGAACAGCGCGGAGATGAAGAACCCGCGGTTGATGGCGGTCATCCCGCTGCGGTCGGCGCGCCGCGGGGCGACCGCGAAGATGCCGATCATCGCGGTGACCACGCCGATCGCCGGGACGATCAGAGGGAAGGCGAGGCCGAGATCGCCGAACGCGGCCTTGCCGAGGATGAGCGCGGCGACGAGCGTGACGGCGTACGACTCGAAGAGGTCGGCGGCCATGCCCGCGCAGTCGCCCACGTTGTCCCCGACATTGTCGGCGATGGTGGCGGCGTTGCGCGGGTCGTCCTCGGGGATGCCCTGCTCGACCTTGCCGACGAGGTCCGCCCCGACGTCCGCGGCCTTGGTGAAGATGCCGCCGCCGACCCGCATGAACATCGCGATGAGCGCGGCGCCCAGACCGAAGCCCTCCAGCACCTTGGGAGCGTCGGCCGCGTAGACGAGCACCACGCAGGAGGCGCCGAGCAGGCCGAGGCCCACGGTGAACATGCCGACCACGCCACCCGTGCGAAATGCGATCTTCATTGCCTTGTGGGAGACGGCCGTCAGATCCTTTTCCGGCTCGCCCGGTGCGGGAGTCGCTTCCCGCGCGGCTGCCGCCACCCGCACATTGCTCCGTACCGCCAGGCGCATGCCAATGTATCCGGTGGTCGCCGAGAATAGGGCGCCCACGAGGAAGAACAGGGAGCGTCCCGCACGCTGCGACCAGTCGTCGGCCGGAAGCAACAACAGCAGGAAGAACACGACCACGGCGAAGATGCCAAGGGTCCGCAACTGCCGGCCCAGATAGGCATTCGCCCCTTCCTGTACGGCACCCGCGATCTCCTTCATGGATGCGGTGCCCTCGTCGGCCGCGAGCACCTGGCGCACCAGGAGCTGGGCGACGATCAGTGCAGCCAGCGCCACGGCCGCGATGACGATCACGATGATCCGGTTCTCATGGGTGAGCACCGCGGCGGCGAGAGAGGTGGAGTGGTCCGACAGCTGAGTTTCGAAGAGCCCCGCCATTCGTCCTCCTTGACGTCAGAAGAGCTCAAGCTGTGGACGGAGTGTAGGGAGCGGAACCCGATCAAAACAGTGCACTGAAGAACAGAATTCACCCGATGTTGGCGATCGGCAAATGATCGACCTTGAGAATGCACCCGAAAGCAGTAATGGGACGAAAGCATTGACACTTGATCGAAAGTACGGTGAAAACAAAAAGGCCCTGCTCAGCAGGGCCTTTTTCATACCGGGTCGGTCAGGGAAGCACAGTCGCGGAAGAGATCGGCCATGTCATCCGAATGGCCCCACCCTGCTCACCTGCGGACACCTCGACGTCGTCGACGAGCCCGGTGATCACGGCGAGGCCCATCTCGTCCTGGCCCTCCGCATCGTCGAAATCCTCGGCGGGCGCGGCACTGCGCGCCCCGGGTACACCGGCCGCATCGGCCGCCGCGACGCCCGCGCCCGGCACCTCGTCGCCGACCTCGATGGAGAAGGCCTTCTCCCCCTCGGTCAGGGCGACGCGGATGGGGGAGGTGACGCCGTTGCTCCGGTGCAGTCCGACGGCACGTGAGCACGCCTCACCGACGGCGAGCCGGACCTCGTCCAGCACGGCTTCGTCGACCCCGGCCCGGCGCGCCACGGCGGCCGCCACGAGACGGGCGGTCCTGACGTGCTCGGGCTGTGCACTGAAGCGCAGTTCAACGGTGGCCACAGGGTCCCCCTCGGACATACGGGCGTGCATCTCAGAGGACCGGGCTCATCGCCCGGCGCCCCTGACCTTCCTTCCTCCGGAAGCGTCCGGCCGACCTCAGTCGGTCGCCGCGACCGCCTCGTCGACCGTGGTGTGGATCGGGAACACCTTGGTCAGACCAGTGATCCGGAAGATCTTGAGAATGCGCTCCTGGTTGCAGACCAGGCGCAGCGAGCCCTCATGCGCGCGCACGCGCTTGAGGCCGCCCACCAGCACGCCGAGACCGGTCGAGTCGAGGAAGTCCACGCCCTCCATGTCGACGACCAGGTGGTAGCTGCCGTCATTCACCAACTCGACCAACTGCTCGCGCAGCTTGGGCGCGGTATACACATCAATCTCGCCACCGACCTCGACGACCGTACGGTCGCCACCAGGGCCGGACACATTGCGAGTCGACAGGGACAGGTCCACGGATCCTCCAGCACCTTGCTATCGAGCGGTCGCCCCCTCAAATCTCCCCAGCGGAGCCAGGGGACGGATCGCCAGCCGCGATGGCATTCAATCACTTACCAGCAGCCATGCACGACGCCTTGGGAGCATTGTCCGTCACGCCGGTGACACACTCGGTGCCGATGGCCAAGAATCACCGTCCCAGTCGACATCCCGAGAGCGGGGGCCTGCGCCCCTCCCCCAGTACGGTCCTCGACCGGCTCACCACGGGGGCGAACCGGGCTGCGCGCATCACTCATACGGAGCACCTGCCCCCTAAGCCGGGTCGGCATGCCGTCTGGCCCGATCGCATTCGTCCAGAAGTGATCAACGCCATTCAGGCAGCCGGCATCGGCCATCCGTGGGCCCACCAGGCGCTCGCGGCCGAACACGCCCTGGACGGCGAGTCGGTCGTGATCGCCACCGGCACCGCGTCCGGCAAGTCGCTGGCCTATCTCGCCCCGGTGCTCTCCACGCTCCTCGACGGGGCCGAAGCGCCCAACGGCCGGGGCTCCACCGCCCTGTACCTCGCTCCGACCAAGGCCCTCGCCGCCGATCAGCGGCGCTCCGTGAAGGCCCTCGCGGCACCGCTCGGCAACCGGATCCGCCCGGCCGTCTACGACGGCGACACGCCCGTCGAGGAACGCGAGTGGATCCGCCAGTACGCCAACTACGTGCTGACCAACCCCGACATGCTCCACCGGGGCATACTTCCCTCACACCCGCGCTGGTCCTCCTTCCTGCGATCGCTGCGCTATGTCGTCATCGACGAGTGCCACACGTACCGGGGCGTCTTCGGTTCGCACGTCGCCCAGGTCCTGCGCCGCCTCCGGCGTGTCTGCGCCCGCTACGGCGCCGATCCGGTCTTCCTCCTCGCCTCGGCCACCGCCGCGGAACCCGCCCTCGCGGCCGGCCGCCTCACGGGGCTGCCCGTCACCGAGGTCGCCGACGACGCCTCGCCTCGCGGAGAACTGGTCTTCGCCCTGTGGGAACCCCCGCTGACCGACCTGCACGGCGAGCAGGGCGCGCCCGTACGCCGTACCGCCATCGCCGAGACCGCGGACCTCCTCACCGACCTGACCGTCCAGGGCGTCCGCTCGGTCGCCTTCGTACGGTCCCGGCGGGGCGCCGAGCTCATCTCCGTCATCGCCCAGGAACGCCTGGCCGAGGTCGACCGGTCCCTGGCCGGGCGCGTCGCCGCCTACCGGGGCGGATACCTCCCCGAGGAGCGCCGGGCCCTGGAGCGCGCCCTGCACTCGGGGGAACTCCTCGGTCTCGCCGCGACCACGGCGCTGGAACTCGGCATCGACGTCTCCGGCCTGGACGCCGTCGTCATCGCCGGCTACCCGGGCACGCGCGCCTCACTGTGGCAGCAGGCCGGCCGCGCCGGGCGTGCCGGGCAGGGCGCGCTCGCGGTCCTGGTGGCCCGTGACGACCCGCTGGACACCTTCCTCGTCCACCATCCCGACGCGCTGTTCCGCCGACCGGTCGAATCGACCGTCCTCGACCCCGACAATCCCTACGTCGTCGCCCCCCATCTGTGCGCGGCGGCCGCGGAACTTCCGCTGACCGAAGCGGATCTGGCGCTCTTCGGCCCCGCCGTCGCGGAACTGCTGCCCCAGCTGGAATCCGCGGGCCTGCTGCGCCGCCGCTCCTCCGGCTGGTACTGGACCCGCCGCGAGCGCGCCGCCGACCTTGCCGACATCCGCGGCGAGGGCGGCCGCCCCGTCCAGATCGTCGAGGCCGGGACGGGCCGGCTGCTCGGCACGGTCGACGAAGCGGCCTCCCACGCGGCCGTCCATGACGGAGCCGTCCACCTCCACCAGGGCCGCACCTATCTGGTGAAGCACCTGGACCTGAAGGACGGCGTCGCCCTCGTGGAGGAGGCTGCCCCGCCGTACTCCACCACCGCCCGGGACACGACCACCATCTCCGTGCTGGAGACCGACACCGAGATCCCCTGGGGCGAGGGGCGCCTTTGCTACGGCTCCGTCGAGGTGACCAACCAGGTCGTCTCCTTCCTGCGGCGCAGGCTCATCACCGGTGAAGTGCTGGGCGAGACCAAACTCGACCTGCCGCCCCGCACCCTGCGCACCCGCGCCGTGTGGTGGACGGTCACCGAGGACCAGCTCGACGCCGCCCGGGTCGGACCCGAGCAATTGGGGGGTGCCCTGCACGCCGCCGAGCACGCCTCCATCGGGCTGCTCCCGCTCTTCGCCACCTGCGACCGCTGGGACATCGGCGGAGTGTCCGTCCCGCTCCACCCGGACACCCTGCTGCCGACGGTCTTCGTCTACGACGGCCAACCGGGTGGCGCGGGCTTCGCGGAGCGCGCCTTCCACACCGCCCGGGAGTGGCTCACCGCCACCCGCGACGCCATCGCCTCCTGCGAGTGCGAGGCGGGGTGCCCGTCCTGTGTCCAGTCACCCAAGTGCGGCAACGGCAACGAACCGCTCCACAAGCGGGGCGCCGTGCGCCTCCTCACGGAACTGCTGCGGGGAGCCCCGCAAACACCCCCGGAGGCCCCGCCCGGGACCTGACCTCCGGCGCGTACGGCCCCAGGCGCGTCCGCGCGGTCACCTCCGCGATCTCGCCACGCACTTCGCAGCGGACCATCTCCGCACCCTGCGCCCTGGCGACCCGGTCCGCGGCCCCGCACGCGTGGGCGGTGCCCCACAGCGCCCGGTCCGCCGCGGCGAGCGCCGCCAGATCGGCGGCGCCACCCGCGCGGTGCCGGGCGGCCACCGCCTGGCCCAGGGCGAGCACCGTGCCGAAGACCGCGCACAGCACCCCCGCCACGACAGCCACCCACACGGTCGCGGAACCCCGGTCGCACCCGCTCATGGCGCCACGCCCACGGTGTCCTCCGCGAGCGCGGCCGCCTCGGCCGCGAGCGTCAGGCCCAGGGCGCGGGGACCCGGAGTCCGGGCCTCCACCCGCACCCGCCACAGCTCCCCGGACCGCGCGACCGAGACCCGTGCCCCGTCCGGGGCGGCCGAGCGGGCGGCCGCCACCGCGGCCTCCCTCGGTTCCGAACGGGCGGCTGCCCGCGCACCGGCCCGCGCGGCGTCCACGCACTGGATCTGGGCCGCGGCCGCGGTCAGGGCCCACACCAGCGCCATGGCGAACAGCAGCAGGGCCGGCAGGGCCGTCGCCGCCTCCGCCGTCACCGAACCCCGGTCCCGGGCGGCCCGGCCGGCATCAGAACGGGGCATCGAGCGCCCTCCCGATCACCGACTCCAGCCCGGCGGACACGACGTCGCTCGTCACGACCTTGTAGAGAACGGCCGCGAAGGCGCACGCGGCGATCGTGCCCATCGCGTACTCGGACGTGGTCATCCCGGCGTCCCGGCCCCTCCCCGGACGGCCCGCAGGGGCCCGCCGGCCGAGCAGTGCCGACCTGCCTCGCAGCGCCGGCAGGGCGCGGCACAGAGCACGCAGGGCCCACGGGCCACGCGGCACGCGCAGGCGGTGTGAAGCTGCCGGGGCTCGCCGGCCGAGCGGCGCCGGCGGACTGCCCAGGGCCGCCCGGCCTCGCGGCACTCGTGAGCCTCCCGGAGCCCCCCGGCCTCGCGCGCGGTCCATCCGGCGCCGTACGCCGGTCTCGTACGCACGGTCCGCCCCCATCGTCATCCGGCCTCGCTTGCCCATGTCTCCCCCTTTGTTTCGTTGAATTTTCAGATGATTTGGCTTGTTTCAGGGCGCTTGATGGGCTTTTTCACGCCCCTTGCGCCTTCCGATGCCTTCCTGAGCCGATGCCTTCGTGAGCCGATGACTCATGCGCCGATGACTCATGCGCCTCTGGCTCCGTGCGCGGTCAAGCCCCCGCGCTGCCCGGCACCTTCATCGGGGTGCGACTCCGTGCGCACGTGCGCGGCTCGGGCACGGCCGCTGCGGCGCGCCCGGCGCGCACCCGGTCACAGCAGTGCGCTCGCCAGCCCGATGACCACGGGCGCCACTCCGACCGCGAGGAACGCGGGCAGGAAGCACAGCCCCACAGGTGCGGTGATCAGGACCTGCGCCCGCTGTGCCCGGGCCTCGGCCTCCCGGGCGCGCTCCGCCCGCATCACCGCAGCCAGACGGGTGACGGCATCGGCTGCCGGAGCCCCCGACGCGCCCGCCCGCTCCAGACACCGGGCCAGCTCCCGAGCGCCCGGGATCTCCGCGAACCTCCCCCACACATCGGCCGGGTCGCCGCCCAGTCTCAGCTCGGCGGCCGTTCGCCTCAGCCGTTCACCGACCTGGCCGCCCAGCGACTCCCCGACCGCCTCGGCCGCCTCGCTCGGCCCCGCCCCGGCCGACAGACAGGCCGCCAGCAGATCCGCCGCCAGAGGGAGCCGAGGCACCGTCCCCTCGTCCTCGGCAACCGGCCGGGGACGTCGCTGCCACCTCCACACGCCGTACGCCGCCGCGCCGGCGACCACACACCCGGCGATGTCTCCGACCAGCACCCAGCCGGCCACCGCGGCACCCACGGGCGCCACCCATCGGGCGGCCCGGACCCTGAGCCGGGGCCAGCGGGCCCCTTGTCGGCCGTCCACGGCCGACAGCGCTCCCAGACGGGCCCGCGCCCGACGCGCCCGGCGCCGGTCCACCGACGAGACCGCCGCCCAGGCCGCCCCGGAGAGGACCGCGACCACCATCCCCGCCCCGTACGCGAAGCCGCCGCTCACGCCGCCTCCCCGCGTCTCACGACGCGGCCGGCCCACCACAGGCCCACCGTCTCCAGCAGTCCGCCCACCGCCAGACAGGCCAGCCCCGCCGGAGTGTGCAGCAGCACCCGCAACGGATCGGCGCCGAGCGCCCACCCCATCACCAGCCCCACCACGGGCAGCACGGCCAGCAGTGCCACCGTGGCCCAGGCCCCGGCCAGCCGGGCACGCAGCCGTTCACTCCCGTCCCTCCGCTCCCGCAGCGTCGCCTCCAGCCGGTCGAGCCCCGCTGCCAGACCGACTCCGCCGTCCACCGCGACCCGCCAGCACGCGGCGACCCCGGTCAGTCCTTCCGCCCCCTCCCGCACGGCCGCCCGCCGCAACTCCTCGGGCACGTCGCCACCGAACCGCGCCGCCGCCAGGACCGCCGCCTCATCACTAGCCAGCGCCCCCGTCGACCGGGCGGCGAAGAACAACGCCTGAGCCGGCTGCCACCCGGCGCGCAATTCACCCGCGACCGTTCCGCACAGCGCGATCACCGCCTCCGTCCTCCGCGCCCGCTCCCTCGCGCGCTCCCGCGCCCGTAATCGCCTGCGGGCCAACGGCACTGCGCCGGCACCTGCCAGGAGCGGCAGCGGCGAGCCGCCCATAACGGCGACGACACCCGCCAGCACCAGGCACGACCACTCCCGACGCGCCCGCACCACCGGCCACCACCGCTCCCAGGACCCCCGTGGGGACAGGCTTCTGGCGTCCGGTTCCGGACCACGTCCCGCCGCCAGCGCACGGGCCCTGCGCGGGCCCTGCTCCCGGCCCGCCAGCAGCGCCGCCGCAGCACCCGCGCACAGCGCCGCCGCGAATCCCGGCCCCGCCGTCAGCACCACACACCCCCGATCAGCGATCGCAGCCGCTCCCAGCCGCGCTCCCGCCCGAACCCCTCCCCGCCCCACCGCAGCGCGGGGACCGTCACCACCAGCCCTCGCTCGTCCCGCTCCAGCACGTGCACCTCGGCGATCCGCCGCTGCCCGTCCCGGTCCCGCACGAGATGGACCACCGCGGAGAGTCCGGCCGCCAACTGGCTGTGCAGTGCCGCCCTGTCGAGACCCGCCGCCGCGCCCAGCGCCTCCAGCCGGGCCGGTACATCAGCGGCGGAATTGGCGTGCACCGTGCCGCACCCGCCCTCGTGACCGGTGTTCAGCGCGGCCAGCAGATCGACCACTTCCGCTCCTCGCACCTCCCCCACCACCAGCCGGTCGGGCCGCATTCGCAGTGCTTGCCGGACCAGGTCCCGCAAGGTCACGCGCCCGGCGCCCTCCTGGTTCGCCGGCCTCGCCTCCAGCCGCACGACATGGGGGTGTTCGGGCCGCAGCTCCGCCGAATCCTCGGCCAGCACGATCCGTTCCCGCTCGCCCACCAGGCCGAGCAACGCGGAAAGCAGCGTCGTCTTTCCCGAGCCCGTGCCCCCACTGACCAGATACGAGACCCTGGCCTCGACCAGCGCGCCCAGCACCCGCTCGCCGCCCGGCGGGACCGTCCCCGCCGCGATCAGCTCGGCCACCGTGAACGCCCGGGGCCGCACCACCCGCAGCGACAGACAGGTCGAACCGACCGAGATGGGCGGCAGGACCGCGTGCAGACGGGTCCCGTCCGGCAGCCGTGCGTCCACCCAGGGCCGGGCGTCGTCCAGGCGCCGCCCCGCGACTCCGGCGAGCCGCTGCGCCAGCCGGCGCACCGCCGCCGGATCCGCGAAGGCGACGTCCGTCAGCTCCAGCCCCCGCCCACGGTCCACCCACACCCGGTCCGGCGCGGACACCAGCACGTCCGTCACGGCCGGATCGTCGAGCAGGGGCGCCAACGGGCCCGACCCCACCAGTTCGTCCCGCAGCCGCTCGGTGGCGCCGAGGACCTCGGCGTCCCCCAGCACCCGGCCCTGCGCACGCATCGCGGCCGCCACGCCGCCGCGGGTCGGATCGGTACCGCTCTCCGCGAGCCGCTGCCGCACCGCGTCCAGCAGCCCCGCCGTCACGAGACCACCCCCTCGACGGCCAGCGCACGTCCCCAGAAGGCCGCGCAGAACCGTCCCAGCGGTCCGCGCGCGCTGTCGCCCGGCGGCACTCCCGCGTCCAGCGCCGCCGGCAGGCCCGGTTCGAGCGGCAGTTCACCCGCCAGAGGCAATCCCAGCACCCGGGCCACCCATTCCTCGTCCACCCCGGCGGCGTACGGTCCACGCACCACCGCCCTCAGGTCCCGAAGGACCGCGCCGACCGTCGACGCCACCCTTCTGGCCCCCGCGACCGCCCGCAGCTCACCTGGGACGACCAGCAGACCGAGATCCAACTGGGCCAGCGCCTCGGTAGTGGCCTCGTCGACCCGGCGCGGCAGGTCCACGACCACCACTCCGCCGCGCCTGCGCGCCGCGGCCAGCACCGACCTCATCGCTACCGGCGGGATCACCACCGCGTCGCCCCGGTCCCAGCTGAGCACCCGGAGCCCACGGAGCGAGGGCAACGACTCCTCCAGCGCCCCACCGGCGACCCTGCCCTTGGACGCCGCGAAATCCGGCCAGCGCAGCCCCTCGGCCTGCTCCCCTCCGAGCAGGACATCCAGTCCGCCGCCGAGCGGATCGCCGTCCACCAGCATCGTGCGATGACCACCGCGTGCCGCGGTGACCGCCAGCGCGCACGCCAGCGTCGAAGCCCCGGCCCCGCCGCGTCCGCCGATCACCCCCACGGTCAGTGCCCGCCGCCCCACGCCCTCCACGACGTCCGCGATCCGGTCGACGAGCCAGCGCTCCGCGTCCGGCAACCGAAGCACGCAGTCCGCGCCGATCTCCACCGCACGCCGCCACACACCGGGGTCGTCCCGGTCCCGCCCGACGAGCAGGACCCCACCGCGCCGCGCGGCACCACGGCACCGGCCCGCCGCGTCGTCCCCCACCAGGACGAGCGGTGCCTCGTCCCAGTCGGCCCCGCGTTCCGGTACCGAGTGGTGGACCTCGGGATGCGCGCCCGCCGCGGCGCACAGCCGCAGCAGATCGTCGAGCAGATCCGGATCCTCGGTGACGATCAGCGGTCCGGGACGCCGCTCCTCGACCGCCGGCATGCGGTCGGACGTGCTGGATCCAGCCAAAGTCTCCACCCCCTGCTTTCCTGTCTTCTCCGTTTGGTCTCCGCGCGTCATTCGGGAAGCGCGCGGAGGCGTCCGGACTGCCGCCGCGCAGCCGCCGGGCGGGGAGAGATCCGCGATTCCCCGTGTCCGCCGACTTCACGACCGGAATCACGGTGCAGGGGTTCGGAAAATAAAGTGGATCTTGCCAAAAAACTGTGGATAACCCACCGGTTGTGAATATCCCCCTCGCTCATACCGGTGACTTCCACAGAGCAGCCCTTCCGCTACGCTGCGTCACGAGTCATAGTGGTCGAAGGTCCACGACGGGACGGGAGGCGCGGGGGGTGGAAAGAACCGACCAGGCCGACGCGAGCGGACGAAAACGCGTCCGGACATGCGACGACCCCCGCCGGGGGGGAGAGCGGGGGTCGTCTCTCCGGCCGACTCGGGGGGGGAGGAGCCGGACCGGGTTAGCACGGTCGCGAACGATCCGTGACTTCCATGGTGTACCCGAGAGCCCTCTCAAGCAAACCCACACGCGCCAGCGTACGCCGAATGGCGGGCACCTATGCTCGGGCTCGTGGAAAACCACTCCTTGCCGCGCACAGCAGCCTTCTTTGACCTGGACAAGACGGTCATTGCGAAGTCATCGACTCTGACCTTCAGCAAGTCCTTCTACCAAGGCGGTCTGATCAACCGCCGCGCCGTCCTGCGTACCGCCTACATCCAGTTCGTCTTCCTCGCGGGCGGCGCCGACCACGATCAGATGGAGCGGATGCGCGAGTACCTCTCCGCGCTCTGCAAGGGCTGGAGCGTCCAGCAGGTCAAAGAGCTGGTCGCCGAGACCCTGCACGACCTGATCGACCCGATCATCTACGACGAGGCGGCATCCCTCATCGAGGAGCATCACGCCGCCGGCCGGGACGTCGTGATCGTCTCCACCTCCGGAGCCGAGGTGGTCGAGCCGATCGGCGAGCTGCTCGGCGCCGACCGGGTCGTGGCCACGCGCATGGTCGTCGGCGACGACGGCTGCTTCACGGGTGAGGTGGAGTACTACGCGTACGGCCCCACCAAGGCGGAGGCGATCCGGGAACTCGCCGCTTCCGAGGGCTACGACCTGGAGCGCTGTTACGCCTACAGCGACTCCTCCACCGATGTCCCGATGCTGGAATCCGTCGGCCACCCGTACGCGGTCAATCCCGACCGTGCGCTGCGCCGCGAGGCCCAGGCGCGTGAGTGGCCGGTTCTCACCTTCAACCGTCCGGTCCGGCTGAAGCAGCGGCTGCCTGTGTTCCGGATGCCGCCGCGCCCGGCGCTCGTGGCCGCCGCCGCGGTGGGCGCGGCAGCGGCGACGGCAGGACTCGTCTGGTACGCGAGCAAGCGCCGTCACGTGTCCGTCTGACCCGCAGGCTTTGCCGGTATTTGACCGAAAAGAGCAAAGAAGCGGAGTCAGGGGTTTCGCATCACTGGGTACGGGAGTACAAATGGATTAACGGCCCGCGAGACCGAGGACATCCGAGAGGATCACCTGTTGAGCAAGAAGGCCCCACGGACCGCACACGAAAGCTGAGCACCCACGCGACGTCGACCCGTCGATTACGGGCCAGCCGCACCAGGCGATGGGCAAAGCATCCCCGCCTGATGGGCATATATCGAGGACGCTTGGTAACCCGGCGGACGTGTCAGCGGCGGTACCGGCCCCCGGTACCGCCGCAACCCTGCTCAGGCCGGAATCCCGCTCAGGCCGGAACCCCGCTCAGCTCGGTCCGCCGCCCGCGTCGTGCGTCAGCAGGCCACCGGTCCGAGAAGCCCGCTTGCGCGGTCGGCCACGCCTCAGGCGGCGCCCCGCTGCAGCGCTTCGCACACCGCCGTGGACTCCCGCACACCGAGCTCCACCGAACGCCCGCAATGCGCGATCCACGCCGCCACACCCTCCGGCGTACCGGACAGGTAGCCCTCGAACGCGGCGACGTACGCCGCACGCCCCTGCTCCGCGTGACCGACCTCGGCAGGGCAGATCGCCTTCGGGTCGAGCCCGCTGCCGATCAGCACGACGCGCTCCGCCGCCCGTGCCACCAGCCCGCTGTACGAAGTGAAGGGGCGCAGCGCCAGAAGCTCGCCGTGTACCACCGCCGCCGTCACCAGAGCGGGCGCGGAGCCGCCCGCGATGATCAGTTCGGCCAGGCCGTCCAGACGCCCCGCGACCTCGGCGGCATCCGGCAGCGGAGCCTCGATCAGCGGCTCGTCGACCTTCTCGCCGTCCCGGCGCGGACGTCCCACGGAGTCCGCGTTGTCGCCGGCCGCGACCAGATGCAGCCGAGCCAGTACGCGCAGCGGGGACTGCCGCCAGATGGACAGCAACTGACCGGCCTCGGCGCCCAGCCGCAGGGAGGCACCGACCGTCCGCGCCTCCTGGTCCCCGCCGAAGTCGGTCCGCCTGCGCACCTCCTCCAGCGCCCAGTCGGCCCCGGACAGCGCCGCGGAGCCACGTGCCCCGCGCAGCGCCGCTTCCGAGGTGACCTCATTGCTACGGCGTCGCATGACACGGTGCCCGTACACCCGGTCGACAGCCTTGCGTACGGAGTCCACGGCATCGGGCACACCGGGCAGCGCCCCGAGGGCGGCCAGCGGGTCAGCGGCATTCGTACTCATAGGTAGCGAGGCTACGCGCCCGGCGCCGCCGTCCCCCCTTGGAGTGGTGTTCTTCATACACCTTGACAACAGAAGGCACTCGCAGCACTACCCTAGGTGAACATGAAGATCGCTTTCGTAGGGAAGGGCGGCAGCGGCAAGACCACGTTGTCCTCGCTCTTCATCCGCCACCTGGCCGCCAATGAAGCCCCTGTCGTCGCGGTGGACGCCGACATCAACCAGCACTTGGGGGCGGCGCTCGGTCTCGACGAGGCGCAGGCCGCCGCCCTCCCCGCGATGGGTGCCCACCTGCCGCTCATCAAGGACTACCTGCGCGGCACGAATCCACGGATCGCCTCCGCCGACACCATGATCAAAACCACGCCGCCCGGCGAGGGCTCGCGGCTGCTGCGCGTCCGTGAGGAGAATCCGGTCTACGACGCCTGTGCCCGGCCCGTCCGGCTGGACGGCGAGGAGATCAGATTGATGGCGACCGGGCCGTTCACCGAATCCGACCTCGGAGTGGCCTGCTATCACTCCAAGGTCGGGGCGGTCGAACTCTGCCTCAACCACCTGGTGGACGGGCCCGACGAGTACGTCGTCGTCGATATGACGGCCGGCTCGGACTCGTTCGCCTCCGGGATGTTCACCCGTTTCGACATGACCTTCCTGGTGGCCGAGCCGACCCGCAAGGGTGTCTCGGTGTACCGCCAGTACAAGGAGTACGCCCGTGACTTCGGCGTCGCCCTGAAGGTCGTCGGCAACAAGGTGCAGGGACAGGACGACGTGGACTTCCTGCGGGACGAGGTGGGCGACGACCTCCTGGTGACGATCGGCCACTCGGACTGGGTCCGCGCGATGGAGAAGGGCCGGCCCGGCCGGTTCGAACTGCTCGAAGTCGACAACCGCATGGCCTTGCAGGCCCTCCAGGACGCCGCTGAGGATTCGTACGTCCAGCGCGACTGGGAGCGCTACACCCGGCAGATGGTGCACTTCCATCTGAAGAACGCGGAGAGCTGGGGAAATGCGAAGACGGGAGCCGACCTGGCCGCGCAGGTCGACCCCGCCTTCGTACTGAGTGAGGAGGTCAGCGCTGTTCAGCCCGCCTGACCGTCGGTGACACCGCGTCCGGCGGGGAGTCGCCGGACGTCGCGTCATCCCCGGACATGTCCTCCCGCGCCGCGTCGGACGACGCCACCTCGGACGAGGCCACCTCGGACGATGTAGCTGCATCCGGTGCCGCGCCTCCCGGTGCCGGCCCTGAGGACGAGTCACCGGCCGAGTCGCTGGCCGAGTCACCGGCCGACGAGGAACCGGACGGCCAGGAACCGGACGGCCAGGAACGGGACTCCGCGCCATTGGCCGCGTCGGCGGCCGCGCCGGCCGCACTGCCGGCCGACGTGCCCGGTGACGCCTTGGGGGCGGCGGGCCGCGGGGCAAGGAACGACGCCCAGCCGTCCGCCGGGGCCTTGCCGACCTTCAGGGTGCGCAGCTTCTCCAGCACGGCCGGGTCCTGCGCGTCCAGCCAGTCCGCGAGCTGGCGGAAGGAGACGCAGCGCACCTCGTCCTGGACACAGACCTGCGCGATGGTCTCCTCGACGGCACGCATATAGGTGCCGCCGTTCCAGGACTCGAAGTGATTGCCGATGATCAGTGGGGCCCGGTTGCCGTTGTACGAACGATCGAACGCCTGCAGCAGGCCGTCGCGCATCTGGTTCCCCCAGTACTCGTGCTGGGAGGAGTCGCCCTTGGCCGTCCCCGACTGGTTGACCATGAAGTTGTAGTCCATGGAGAGCGTCTCGAACGCCCGGCCAGGCACCGGGACGAGCTGCAACGACAGGTCCCACAGCCCCTCGTCCTTCTTGGGCCAGATCTGGTCGTTGACCCCGCTGGTGTCGTACCGCCAGCCCAGGTCGCTCGCCGCGCGTACGAAGTTCTTCCTGCCCTCCAGGCAGGGCGTCCGGGCGCCGATCAGTTCCTTGTCGTAGTCGAAGGGCAGAGGCTGTTCGGCGGTCAGGCCGGAGTTCGTCTTCCACTTGGTGACGAAGGACTTGGCCTGTGCGATCTCGTCCTTCCAGTCCTCGACCGACCAGGTGCCGACACCGCTCTCCGGGCCGCAGAAGTGGCCGTTGAAGTGTGTGCCGATCTCGTTGCCCTCCTGCCAGGCACCACGCAGTTCACGCACCGTGGCACGGATTCCCTCGGTGTCGTTGAAGCCGATGTCCGAGCGGCCGGGCGAGTGTCCGGGCGGGTCGTAGAGCGTCGCCTTCTCCTCGGGCAGCAGGTAGACGCCACTGAGGAAGTACGTCATCGTCGCTCCGTACTTCTTGCCCACTTTGCGGAAGTGGGAGAAGAGCTTCTGGCTGTCCTCGCCGGCCCCGTCCCACGAGAAGACGACGAACTGGGGCGGGCGCTGACCTGGTTTCAGGCGCTCCGGCTTGCGCAGCCCCGGCTGGACCCCGGTGTACGCGGTGGAGCCGTCCCCGATGAGGCGCACCGCGCTCTTGGGAACAGCGGCCTTCTTGGGGCCCGGGGCACCCTTGGTGACGGCTTCGTCCAGGCCGGCGCATCCGGCCAGTCCCCCGATCAGCGCCACCGTGACCGCGCCGACAGTGATCCTCTTCGTGGCGGCCTTCATCCGCACACCCCTCTTCCCTCAGGCCTGGGCGAACGTCGCTGCGGTCGCCCCTGCGAGCGTCGTCACGAACGTCTTCGCGAACGTCTCTGCGAGCTGCGTCAACGTGACACCGCGAGGGTGATGGAGAAGGTATGACAAGCCGTATCAAATGCCTTATTCGCTAAATCGAGTGAACCAGTGCCCCTTTTGCCCTAAAAATCATGCCTCAGTCTTTACTCTGCATTACCCTTCGTTTACACAGAGTTTTACCTCCCGCTGCTGTACGCCGTGACCCACGGCCGCGCTTCGACGTCCCCCCGCACGCACCGCGACCGCGCCGCCCGGAATAGACGGGAATTCCATGACCGCCTGTGTCCCTACACGCACGAACAGCTCCGACCGCCCAGTGCGCACCTCCGACACCACCCGCTTCCAGCGGCCGCACAGCCCGCCGGACGGCCGCCGCCGCCCCTTCGCCGGCTCCGATCTGTCCGCCTCGTTCGTGGTCTTCCTCATCGCCGTGCCGCTCTCCCTCGGCATCGCCCTCGCCACCGGAGCACCACTTCAGGCGGGGCTGGTGGCCGCGGCCGTCGGCGGCATCGTCGCCGGGCGGCTCGGCGGTTCACCACTCCAGGTCAGTGGCCCCGCAGCCGGACTGACCGTCGTGACCGCCGGGTTGATCCAGACATACGGATGGCGCACCACATGCGCGATCACCGTTCTCGCCGGGTTCGCCCAGATCGGCCTCTCGGCGGTGCGTGTGGCGCGGTCGGCGCTCGCCGTCTCCCCCGCGATCGTGCATGGAATGCTGGCGGGCATCGGTGTGACCATCGCTCTCGCCCAGCTCCACATCGTCCTCGGCGGTACACCGCAAAGCTCCGTCGTCGACAATGTGATCGAACTGCCGTCCCAGTTGGCGAGGTCGCAGTGGCCGGCGCTGTCGGTGAGCGCACTCACCGTGGTGCTGCTGCTGACATGGCGACACCTCCCCGGCACCTACGGCCGGTTGGTGAGCAGGGTGCCGGCCGCGCTCGCGGCGGTGGCCGTCGCCACGGCTCTGGCCGTCACGTCCGGACTGGATGTGCCCCGCGTCGACCTGCCCTCCTGGAGCAGTCACGCCCTGCCCGCACTACCGAGCGGGACGGTCCTGGGCATCGCCGCGGCCGTCCTGACCATCACGCTCGTCACCAGCGTGCAGTCACTGCTGTCCGCCGTCGCCGTCGACAAACTGGTGGCCTCCCGCACGGAACCGAAGGTCCACGTACCGCGCTCGAATCTCGACCGCGAGCTGGCGGGACAGGGCGCCGCCAACGTGATCTCGGGCGCGCTCGGCGGACTGCCGGTGGCCGGAGTCGCCGTACGCAGCGTCGCCAACGTGTCGGCGGGCGCGGTGAGCCGGCATTCCACCATGCTGCACGGGCTGTGGGTCGTACTGGCCGCGCTGTTCCTCGTACCCGTACTGGATCTGATCCCGCTGGCCGCGCTCGCCGCGCTGGTCATGGTCGTCGGCATCCAGATGATCAGCATCACCCACATCCGCAGCGTCACCCGCCACCGTGAGGTGGTCGTGTACGCGGCAACGCTCGCCGGTGTGGTGCTCGCCGGAATCCTCGAGGGCGTGGCCCTCGGCATCCTGGTGGCGGCCGGGCTCGCCATGCACCGGCTGACCCGGACCCGGATCACCCGTGAGGAGCACGAAGGCATCCACCACATCAAAGCGCGCGGGCAGCTGACCTTCCTCGCCGTCCCCCGGCTGAGCAGGACTCTGCACCAGATTCCCCAGGGGGCTCACGCAGTCGTCGAACTGGACGGATCATTCATGGACCACGCAGCCTACGAAACCTTGCAGGACTGGCAGATCACCCACACGGCCCGGGGCGGGCAGGTCGAGGTGACCGGCCGCCCGGGCGGCCACATCCCCGAACACCCCTCCGGCTCCCACTCGTGCTGCCGGACGTGGACGCCCTGGCGCAACCATCGCTGCGGCGACCAGCAGACCGAACCGCGCCCCTCCACCGGTCAGCAATTGGCCAGCGGGCTCCGCTCGTTCCAGCGTCATACGGCTCCGCTCGTGCGTGACGAGCTGGCCCGCTTGGCCCGCGAAGGGCAGCACCCCTCCCAGCTCTTCCTGACCTGCGCCGACTCCCGCCTGGTCACCAGCATGATCACCGCCAGCGGTCCGGGGGACCTGTTCACGGTACGAAACGTGGGCAATCTGGTTCCGCTTCCAGGTGCGGAGAGCGGCGACGACTCCGTGGCGGCCGCCATCGAGTACGCGGTGGACGTCCTGTGCGTACAGTCCATCACCGTGTGCGGCCATTCGGGTTGCGGGGCGATGCAGGCACTTCTGGGCAGCGACCCCGAGGCCCCCGCGACACCCTTGCGACGGTGGCTGCGACACGGAAGGCCCAGCCTCGACCGGATGAAGAGCAAGCACCGCACATGGGCCCGGATCTCGGGACGGTTGCCCGCCGACGCGGTGGAGCAGCTCTGCCTCACCAATGTGGTTCAGCAGCTGGACCACCTGAAGGAGCACGAGTCGGTGGCGCGACGGCTGGCCGAGGGCACGCTGGAGCTGCACGGCATGTACTTCCACGTGGGTGAGGCGCAGGCGTATCTGCTCACGAGCTCGGACGACTCGGACGCGGTCTTCGAGCAGGTGCCCGCGACCGGCGGCCCAGGAAGCGGAATGCCTGCCCCCGCAGCGCCCCAGGACGCCGGGCGCGACGACTCGCCGTCGGAAGGACACGCGGAATCCGGCGCCCGGCCCAAGAGCCCCGCAGGGCCGCCGCCCCGCTCCCGAGGGAAGAGCAGGACCGGGTCGGACGCAGATCCGCATGAGGCCGGGCACCCCGTGTAGCCCACCGGGACCCGACGGCTGACGGCTGACGGCTGACTGCTGACTGCTGACTGCTGACTGCCAGGGTCGGCCATCGGCCGGTCGGCGACCGGCCCCCGACCGGCCGGCGCAATCGGCGACCGATCTCATCGCCCGGTCCGCGTCGGCCGACGACCGGCAAGACCAGCGTCCGACGACCGGAAACCGCCAACTGGCGCCGGCAACACGAGCGGCCGGTAGCGGCGGCCGACACGACAGGTGACCGGGAGGGCGCGGCTGCCCGGGCCGGTGGCCCGCGCCGGCGTGTGAACCTTCCGCCCGGGGCATCCGTGGATGTGAATGGCCCCTTCTCCCCGCCGCCCGGGGAGGAGGGGCCGCCTGACCGCCGTCCCGTTCACGCCGTCAGCCGAAGAGGTCTAAACCAATGCCCTGGAAGCCCTTGTCACCAGGGCATCGGGCTGATGAGCTATGGGCTGGGACACATCGGACGCCCTGGGAATGGGAGATGTCGTGAGCAACGAAAGCCTGGCCAACCTTCTGAAGGAGGAGCGGCGGTTCGCACCGCCCGCCGAGCTGGCCGCGCAGGCCAATGTGACGGCGGCCGCGTACGAGCAGGCCGAGGCGGACAGGCTTGGCTTCTGGGCCGAGCAGGCACGCAGGCTCAGCTGGGCCACCGAGCCGACCGAGACCCTCGACTGGTCGAACCCTCCGTTCGCCAAGTGGTTCGCCGACGGCAAGCTCAATGTGGCGTACAACTGCGTCGACCGCCACGTCGAGGCGGGTCACGGCGACCGGGTCGCCATCCACTTCGAGGGCGAGCCCGGCGACAGCCGCGCGATCACCTACGCGGAGCTCAAGGACGAGGTGTCCAAGGCGGCCAACGCCCTCACCGAGCTCGGCGTCCACAAGGGCGACCGCGTCGCCGTCTACCTGCCGATGATCCCCGAGGCCGCCATCGCGATGCTGGCCTGCGCCCGCATCGGGGCCGCGCACTCGGTGGTGTTCGGCGGCTTCTCGGCCGACGCCGTCGCCTCCCGCATCCAGGACGCCGACGCCAAGCTGGTCATCACCGCCGACGGCGGCTACCGACGCGGCAAGCCGTCCGCGCTCAAGCCCGCGATCGACGAGGCCGTCACCAAGTGCCCGCAGGTCGAGCACGTACTGGTGGTCCGCCGCACCGGCCAGGACACCGTCTTCACCGAGGGCCGGGACGTCTGGTGGGACGACATCGTCGCCCGGCAGTCCGCCGAACACACACCCGAGGCGTTCGACGCGGAGCACCCGCTCTTCATCCTCTACACGTCGGGCACCACGGGTAAGCCCAAGGGCATCCTGCACACCTCCGGCGGATACCTCACCCAGACGTCCTACACCCACCACGCCGTCTTCGACCTGAAGCCGGAGACGGACGTCTACTGGTGCACGGCCGACATCGGCTGGGTGACCGGACACTCGTACATCGTGTACGGGCCGCTGGCCAACGGCGCGACGCAGGTGATGTACGAGGGCACGCCGGACACGCCGCACCAGGGCCGGTTCTGGGAGATCGTGCAGAAGTACGGCGTCACGATCCTCTACACGGCCCCGACGGCCATCCGGACGTTCATGAAGTGGGGCGACGACATCCCCGCCAAGTTCGACCTGAGCAGCCTGCGCGTCCTCGGGTCGGTCGGCGAGCCGATCAACCCCGAGGCGTGGATCTGGTACCGGGAGCACATCGGCGCGGGCAAGACCCCGATCGTCGACACCTGGTGGCAGACGGAGACCGGCGCGATGATGATCTCGCCACTGCCCGGCGTCACCGAGACCAAGCCGGGCTCCGCACAGCGCCCGCTGCCGGGAATCTCGGCCACCGTCGTGGACGACGAGGCCAACGAGGTCCCGAACGGCGGAGGCGGCTACCTCGTGCTCACCGAACCGTGGCCCTCGATGCTGCGCACGATCTGGGGCGACGACCAGCGGTTCATCGACACCTACTGGTCCCGCTTCGAGGGCAGGTACTTCGCGGGCGACGGGGCCAAGAAGGACGACGACGGCGACATCTGGCTGCTGGGCCGCGTCGACGACGTCATGCTGGTGTCCGGCCACAACATCTCCACCACCGAAGTGGAGTCGGCGCTCGTCTCCCACCCGTCGGTCGCCGAAGCGGCGGTCGTGGGCGCGGCGGACGAGACAACCGGTCAGGCCATCGTCGCGTTCGTCATCCTGCGCGGCACGGCCAGTGAGACCGACACCCTGGTCTCCGAGCTGCGCAACCACGTGGGCGCCACCCTCGGACCGATCGCCAAGCCCAAGCGGATCCTCCCCGTCGCCGAACTGCCCAAGACACGATCCGGCAAGATCATGCGTCGGCTCCTGCGGGACGTCGCGGAGAACCGCCAGCTCGGTGACGTCACCACGCTCACCGACTCGTCCGTCATGGACCTGATCCAGACCAACCTGCCGAGCGCGAGCAGCGAGGACTGACTGTCGAAGCGGCTCTCGGACTGTCCGACGGACGGACTGCCTGACTGACTGACCGAGGGACGGACTGACCGAGGGACGGACTGACAGCCGACCGAGCCGCCCCCTCTCCCCTCTCCGGGGCGGAGGGGGCGGCTCCGGTTGAGCGGGGGCGGCTCAGCAGCGGAGGGAAGAAGGCCGCGAGGAGGCAGTGAGCAGGCCGCAGAAGTCGGCGGCCAGGCGGCAGAAAGCGAAGCGACGGGCCGACGGACGGCGGACGGCGGACGGCGGACGGCGGACGGCGGACGGCAAAGAGGACAACCGACGGCATGCCGGGTGCTCCCTTTGTTTCTATCGTGAAGATTGCCGGACATGCCTTCGCGTGCCAGGGGTAGGCTGAGAGACCTGTCAACAACACGACAGGTATCAACAGGCGCGCCGGGAAGTCTGGTCGGCATGTGTTTCTTCATGCCCGCCGACCCGACCGGAGGTCCACTCTCGTGGCCGCGCCCAAGCCCACCGCCCGCACGTTCCTCACCCGCCTGCCGCTGCCCGAGCGGACGTACGTGGCGGACGCGCTGCGCGCGGAGACCGTCGGCGGTGTCCTTCTCCTGGTCGCCGCCGTGGCGGCCCTCATCTGGGCGAACACCCCCCTGGCCGACAGTTATGCCGCCGTGGGCGACACCCACATCGGCCCGGCCGCCCTGGGCCTCGACCTCTCCGTCCAGCACTGGGCCGCCGACGGACTCCTCGCGATCTTCTTCTTCGTCGCCGGAATCGAGCTCAAGCGCGAGCTCGTGGCGGGCGAGCTGCGCGATCCCAGGGCCGCCGCCCTGCCCGTGATCGCCGCCCTCTGCGGCATGGTGGCCCCCGCCCTCGTATACGCGCTGGTCAACAGCGTCGGCGGCGGTTCGCTGGACGGATGGGCCGTCCCGACCGCCACGGACATCGCCTTCGCCCTAGCCGTACTCGCCGTGATCGGCACCTCCCTGCCGTCCGCCCTGCGCGCCTTCCTCCTCACCCTCGCCGTCGTCGACGACCTCTTCGCGATCCTGATCATCGCGATCTTCTTCACCAGCGACCTGGACTTCGCCGCACTCGGCGGCGCCTTCGCCGGACTGCTGATCTTCTGGGCGCTGCTGCGCAAGGAAGTGCGCGGCTGGTACGTGTACGTGCCGTTGGCCCTGGTCATCTGGGCTCTGATGTACAACAGCGGTGTCCACGCCACCATCGCCGGTGTCGCCATGGGCCTGATGCTGCGCTGCACCCGCCGCGACGGTGAGGAGCATTCGCCGGGCGCGCGCATCGAGCACCTGGTGCGGCCGTTGTCGGCCGGGCTGGCCGTTCCGCTGTTCGCACTGTTCTCCGCCGGCGTCTCGGTGTCCGGCGGGGTGCTCGGTGATGTCTTCACCAAGCCGGAGACCCTCGGCGTGGTACTCGGACTGGTGGTCGGCAAGACCCTCGGCATCTTCGGCGGCACCTGGCTGACGGCCCGCTTCACCCGAGCGGAACTCAACGCGGACCTGGCCTGGGCCGATCTCTTCGCCGTCGCGACACTCGCCGGGATCGGCTTCACCGTCTCCCTGCTCATCGGCGAGCTCGCCTTCACCGGTGACCCCGCCCTGACCGACGAGGTCAAGGCATCGGTGCTGGTGGGCTCGCTCATCGCCGCCGCACTCGCCGGGATCCTGCTGAAGCTCCGGGTGCGCAAGTACCAGGCGCTGCTCGCGGAGGAGGAGCGGGACGAGGATCTGAGCGGTGTACCGGACGTGTACGAAATGGATGATCCGGACTACCACCTGAGGATGGCGGAGATCTACGAGAGAAAGGCCGCAGAGCACCGGCGGCAGGCCGAAGTCATGGGGGCACCGCACAAGGACGACGGCCGTCCGGCATGATCTGAGGTCGGACCTTCGAAGAGTCGGACCGTAGAAGAGAAGAGGGAGCGAGACGATGAGCGACCCCGCCGTCAACGGTGCAGAGCGCAGTCTTGGCCAGCTGGTCGCCTCGGCGACCGCCGAGATGTCCGCGCTGGTGCACGATGAGATCGCGCTGGCCAAGGCCGAACTGCGACAGGACGTCAAGCGCGGAGCGATCGGTGGTGCGGCCATCAGTATCGCGGGCGTCTTCGCCCTTTTCTCGCTGCCGGTGCTCAGCTTCGCCGCGGCGTACGGCATCCACAACCTGGGGCTCGGGCTCGCCTGGTCCTTCCTGATCGTCGGAGCGGCCTTCCTCCTGCTGGCAGGACTCCTGTCGCTGCTCGCGGTGTCCAAGTTCAAGAAGGTCAAGCCGCCGGAGAGGTCCATCGCGTCGGCCAAGCAGACCGCCGCCGTTCTCGGCAACGCCAAGCCCCACCCGCGTGCTCCCGTCCTCACGGCGGACGTCCGCCCGGTCCAGGACACCTCCGCGGGTGTGGCACGCTCATCTGCATGACGGTCCCTGAAAGCAGCACTGGCAGTCCGGTACGGATCGATGGCCCCTGGACACATCGCGACGTGGCGGCCAATGGGGCGCGCTTCCACATCGTCGAGGCCGGCGACGGACCGCTGGTGTTGCTGCTGCACGGGTTCCCGCAATTCTGGTGGGCGTGGCGGCATCAGCTGACCGCCCTCGCCGACGCCGGGTTCCGCGCGGTGGCGATGGACCTGCGCGGCGTGGGCGGCAGCGACCGTACGCCTCGGGGTTACGACCCGGCCAATCTGGCGCTGGACATCACCGGCGTCGTACGGTCCCTGGGCGAGCCCGACGCGGCGCTGGTCGGGCACGACCTGGGCGGGTACCTCGCCTGGACGGCGGCGGTGATGCGCCCGAAGCTGGTCCGGCGCCTCGCGGTCGCGTCGATGCCGCACCCGCGCCGCTGGCGCTCGGCCATGCTCTCGGACTTCTCGCAGTCGCGGGCCGGCTCGTACGTCTGGGGGTTTCAGCGGCCCTGGCTGCCCGAGCGTCAGCTCGTGGCCGATGACGCGGCGTTGGTGGGCCGGCTGATCCGGGACTGGTCGGGGCCGGGGCTGCCGGACGAGGAAGCCATCGAGGTGTACCGGAGGGCGATGACCATTCCGTCCACGGCGCACTGCTCGATCGAGCCGTACCGGTGGATGGTGCGGTCGATGGCCCGCCCCGACGGCATCCAGTTCAACCGTCGCATGAAGCGGCCGGTACGCGTACCGACGCTGCACCTGCACGGTTCTCTGGACCCGGCGATGCGCACCCGCAGCGCCGCGGGCTCGGGCGAGTACGTGGAAGCCCCCTACCGCTGGCGGCTGTTCGACGGCCTGGGCCACTTTCCCCACGAGGAGGACCCGGTGGCGTTCTCGACCGAGCTCATCAATTGGCTCAAGGATCCCGAGCCGGATCGTTAGGCCGGTCGGTCTCCCCCGGGAACGCCCGGGAACGGTTGTCCTACGGACAGCCAAATGCCTCGCGCATAGGCCAATTGGCGGCGCCGGGGGCGGTTACCGACCTTGGGGCCCGGGCAGACGTCGGGGTATGGGCTGGACGCACGACTACGCTGACGCAGCACGCAACCGCCGCTCGGCCTCTGCGCCGATCCCCCAGAGGAGCGGCTTCCAAGGCCCGGGGCCCGACCCGCGCCTCGGCATTTCCCTCATCCTCCGCCGCCGGGCCCGCTGGGTCTCGGCCCGACTGCGGCATCCCCGCAACTAGGGTCCTCGGCCCGGATCAGGCCGGACCGGTGGACCACTGACACCTCTGGACCCTCCGGATCGCCGAGCCCCCGGACCTCTGAGTCTCTGAACCTCTCGTCGACGACGGCCCTGCCGACCCCCCGCGCGACAAGCTGCCGGCGGAACATCGGCAGGGCCCTCTGCGGGAACAGGCACGGGGACATCCACCGGCAGATGCACCGGAAGGTCCACGGGGAGATCCACGGGGCCGTCGGCCGCGAGCGGCTCAGAGCGCGCAGCCCTGGCTGTCGACCTGCTGGTTGGCGGTACGGCCGCGCGTGATGTCGTCCTGGATCTCGTCGGCCGTCAACGCGTATCCGGTGTTCGCGTCGTCCAGGGACCTCGCGAAGATGACGCCGTAGACCTTGCCGTCCGGGGTGAGGAGCGGGCCGCCGGAGTTGCCCTGCCGGACCGTCGCGTAGAGGGAGTACACATCGCGGCGTACCTCACCGCGGTGGTAGATGTCCGGGCCGTTGGCGTTGATGCGGGCGCGGACCCGGGCGGAGCGGACGTCGTACGCGCCGTTCTCCGGGAAGCCCGCGACGATCGCGCTGTCCCCGGTGCGGGCGTCCGTGCCGGTGAACTGGAGCGGTGTGGCCTCCAGATCCGGTACGTCCAGTACGGCGATGTCCCGCTGCCAGTCGTAGAGCACGACCTTGGCGTCGTACAACCGCCCCTGACCGCCTATCTGGACGGTCGGCTCGTCGACTCCCCCGACGACGTGCGCGTTGGTCATCACCCGGCGCTCGGCGAAGACGAAGCCGGTGCCCTCAAGCACCTTGCCGCAGCTCGGAGCCGTGCCGACGACCTTGACGATGGACCGCTGGGCCCGGGCCGCGACCGGACTGTCGACGAGGGCCGGGTCGGGCGCTCGTACCTCCGTGATGGGCTCGTTGGCGAAGGGGCTGAAGACCTGCGGAAAGCCGTTCTGCGCCAGTACGGAGGAGAAGTCGGCGAACCAGGTGGACGCCTGAACGGGCATCACCCGGGAGACACCGAGGAGCACCTTCGAGTTGCGGACCTCCTTGCCGAGCGTCGGCAGGGACGTACCGGCCAGGGCGGAACCGATCAGCCATGCGACCAGGAGCATGGCCACGACGTTCACCAGGGCGCCACCGGTCGCGTCCAGCGCGCGGGCGGGCGACCACGTGATGTAACGGCGCAGTCTGTTGCCCAGGTGGGTGGTGAAAGCCTGCCCCACGGAGGCACAGACGATGACGACGACGACGGCCACCACGGCAGCCGTCGTCGATACCTTGGCGTCGTCCGTCAGCGGCCCCCACACGAGCGGAAGCAGGTAGACCGCGACGAGACCGCCGCCGAGGAACCCGATCACCGACAGGATGCCGACGACGAAGCCCTGGCGGTAGCCGACGATCGCGAACCACACGGCGGCGACCAGCAACAGGATGTCCAGCACGTTCACGGAAGTCACCCTGTCATGAGCGCCAGTCGAGCGGGACCTGCTTCGACCGGTCCCATGGCCTTTCCCAGCCCGCGTAGTGCAGGATCCGGTCGATCACACCTGCCGTAAAACCCCAGACCAGGGCGGATTCGACCAGAAATGCCGGGCCCCGGTGGCCGCTCGGGTGGACGGTCGTCGCACGGTTTGCCGGGTCCGTGAGATCCGCCACGGGAACGGTGAAGACACGGGCGGTCTCCGCGAGATCCACGGCGCCGACCGGGCTCGGGGAGCGCCACCAGCCGAGCACGGGCGTCACGACGAAGCTGCTCACCGGGATGTACAGCCGGGGCAGCACGCCGAAGATCTGGACGCCCGACGGATCCAGCCCGGTCTCCTCCTCGGCCTCGCGCAGCGCGGCGCGCAGCGGGCCGGTGGTGGCCGGATCGCCGTCCTCGGGGTCGAGGGCGCCGCCGGGGAACGAGGGCTGCCCGGGATGCGAGCGGAGGCTGCTCGCGCGCTCCATGAGAAGCAGTTCGGGCCCCCGCTCGCCTTCACCGAAGAGGATGAGGACGGCGGACTGGCGCCCACCGCTCTCCGGTGGCAGGAAACGGCTGAGCTGCTCGGGTTCGATGCCTCGCGCCGCCTTGACGACCGGATCCAGCCACTCGGGCAGCCCGTCGTCACTGACCTCCACACCGAGCTGCCGCAACTCGGGACTCCCGGGCCGCTGCGGCTCCGGGCCGGCGTCGCCGGAAGCGACCCCGTCCCGACCCGCCACCTCGTCCCGACCGGAAGCGGCCCCGTCCCGACCGAAGACAGCACCCTCCCGCCCGGGAGCAGCATCCTGAGGCCCCGGGACGGCATCCTCCGGCCCCGGGACGGCGTCCTCCGGCCCGGCGGGCGCGGAGGCAGGACCGACTCCAGGGCCGTACGTGTGTTCTCTAGCGCGCGTCATAGGCACCCCCGGCTTTCACAACGCGTTCCGGCCACTGGTTCGTTCCGTCACTCGGCGCCGCCCAGTGGAGCCGCCGGCCTGCCCGGGTAGTCGGGGGGCGGGGCCAGGCGCTGGCCCGGGTAGCCGCCCATCTCGTACTTCAGCAGCTTCTTGGCCTTCTCCGGATCCGTCTCGCCCTCGCCGTACGACGGGCAGAGGTGCGCGATCGGGCACGCTCCGCAGGCGGGCTTGCGCGAGTGGCAGATGCGCCGGCCGTGGAAGACGACACGGTGCGACAGCATCGTCCACTCCGACTTGGGGAAGATGGCGCAGACGTCCGCCTCGACCTTCTCCGGGTCCTCCTGCTCCGTCCATTTCCAGCGCCGCACGAGCCGCCCGAAGTGCGTGTCGACGGTGATGCCGGGGACACCGAAGGCATTGCCCAGGACGACGTTCGCCGTCTTGCGGCCGACGCCGGGAAGGGTGACCAGATCCTCCAGACGGCCGGGAACCTCACCGCCGTAGGCGTCGCGGAGCGCGACGGACAGTCCGATCAGCGACCGCGCCTTGGCGCGGAAGAAGCCGGTCGGCCGGATCACCTCCTCCAGCTCCTCCGGGACCGCCGCCGCCATGTCCTCGGGCGTCGGGTACTTCGCGAACAGCGCCGGTGTCGTCTGATTGACCCTGAGGTCGGTCGTCTGGGCGGACAGGACGGTCGCGACGAGCAGCTCGAAGGGGTTGCGGAAGTCCAGCTCCGGGTGGGCGTACGGGTAGACCTCGGCCAGCTCCCGGTTTATCCGGCGGGCCCGGCGGACCATCGCCAGGTGCGACTCGGGCTTGGCCGGCTTGGCCTGCTTGGCGGACCTCGTCGGCTTGGCCGACCCGACCGACGTGGCCGGCTTCGCGGACCTGGCCGACCCGGCGGACTTGGCGGGTCCGGCGGACTTGGCGGGTCCGGCGCTCGTGCCCGATGCGGTGCCCTCGGCGGATGTCCCGGGCTCGTTCGTCACCTCGGACTCACCCGTGCTTTTTGTCGCTTTTGTCGCTTCATTTGAGGCGGCAGACACCTGTTCGCCCACAGCGGAATTTCGTTCCCCGGACACTCTCTCGGCCCCCTTGGCCTGCACTCTCACCGGCGAATTGGACACCCGGCCAGCCTAAGGGCCGCCGCTGACATCTGCCCCGAGCATCAACGATCACGACCCAATCGGGGCCCTGCCGTACGGACACGCGTGGCAGTGCGTCAAACTTGTTGTGATTGATCGCACTGTTTTACCGTCCGGCATCATGGGACCCAAAGTTCCCTGGGCAGGTCGACATAGGAGAGAACTCGTGGACGACGTTCTGCGGCGCGCCCCGCTCTTCGCGGCGCTCGATGACGAGCAGGCCGCGGAGCTCCGCGCCTCGATGAGTGAAGTGACGCTCGCCCGCGGCGACGCGCTCTTCCACGAGGGCGACCCGGGCGACCGGCTCTACGTGGTCACCGAGGGCAAGGTGAAGCTCCACCGCACCTCCCCCGACGGCCGCGAGAACATGCTCGCCGTCCTCGGTCCCGGCGAGCTGATCGGTGAGCTGTCCCTGTTCGACCCGGGCCCGCGCACCGCCACCGCGACCGCGCTGACCGAGGTCAAGCTCCTCGGCCTGGGCCACGGCGACCTGCAGCCCTGGCTGAACGCCCGCCCCGAGGTGGCCACCGCCCTGCTGCGCGCCGTCGCCCGGCGCCTGCGCAAGACCAACGACCAGATGTCCGACCTGGTCTTCTCCGACGTTCCGGGCCGTGTCGCCCGTGCGCTCCTCGACCTGTCCCGCCGGTTCGGCGTGCAGTCCGAGGAGGGCATCCACGTCGTGCACGACCTGACCCAGGAGGAGCTCGCCCAGCTGGTCGGCGCCTCTCGCGAGACGGTCAACAAGGCCCTCGCCGACTTCGCGGGCCGCGGCTGGCTCCGCCTTGAGGCGCGCGCCGTGATCCTGCTGGACGTGGAGCGCCTCGCCAAGCGTTCGCGCTGACACGGGCGCGCACGGCGCGCAGACGCATGAAGGGCCGCTCCGAGGCATACCGGGGCGGCCCTTCGCGTACGCGCGTCAGCCGCGCGTCACTTCTTCGTACCGTCCACGATCAGCGGGTTGCCGGTGCCGCCGCCGCACGGCACGGCGTACACCGGGTTCTTCGCCGACGCCTCCTTGAACGCCTCGATGCACTGGTTCAACAGGATCTTGTCGGTGAGCGAGCCGTCGAGGATCTTGTTGGCCCGCGCGATGCCCTCGGCCTCCACCCTGCGGCGCTCGGCCTCCGCCTTCGCCGTACGCGCGGCCTCGGTCGACCGCTCGGTGGCCTGCTGCTGCTGGATCTTGCGGTCGATCTGCCCCTGGAGCTGGTCCGACGGCTTCACGTTGCGCAGGTTGACGGTGGTCACGTCGATACCCCGGGGCGCCAGCCGCTCCTTGATCAGCGAGCCGATCTCGGTGTTGATCTTCTCGCGGGCGGAGGCGTACCCCTCCTCGCTCGTGTGGCGCGCGAAGACGTTACGGATGATCTCCCGGCTGTCCGGGAAGACCAGGCGCTGCTGGATCGCCTCTTCGCTGCCCGCGAGCCGGTAGAGCTCCACCGCCTTGGCCGGCGTGACCGCCCACTTCACGGTCACCTCCGCGTACATCACTCCGCCCTGCGACGAGCGGACCTCGACGACCTCCTTGTCGGAGAGATTGAGGTCGACGGGACGGGTGGAGAAGGTGGTGACGGTGGTGAACGGCGAGGTGAAGTTCATGCCGGACGTCATGGGCGCACCGACCTTGCCGAAGGTCACCGGTACGCCGACCTCGTACGCGCTGATCACATGCAGGCAGCTGGACACCGCGGCGAACAGTCCGGCTATCAGCGCGCCGGCCGCACCGAGCTTGAGACCCGTGCGGTCACCGGAGCGCCCGACGAAGAACAGCACCGCGGCGGCGATGAGCAGAAGAACGGCCAGGAAAAACACAGAGAATCCCCCCAGGAACAGAACCACGGATCGACCGAGGTAAACGGAGCGTAAAGCATGGACCGTCCGGGTTCCGCCCGTTTCCCCACCCCTGTGGACAACCGACGGACCCGGACGCCGCCGGGCGCTCGTACGCGGCCCCCCGCCCGTGACCCGTCCCGACGCCCCGGGCCGGGCCGGGCCCGCGTCGGAGCCATGCCGGAACCCGCCCCGGCCAGTGCCCGGAACCGGCCCCGGGCCACCGCCCGACGCCGGTCGCTCCCGGGCCACCGCCCGACGCCGGCGGGCTCAGATCAGGCCGTGCTCGCTCAGGTACTCCAGCTGCGCCCTCACCGACAGCTCGGCCGCGGGCCACAGGGACCTGTCCACGTCCGCGTAGACATGGGCCACCACCTCCGCCACCGTGGTGTGGCCGTTCTCGACGGCCGTCTCGACCTGCGCGAGCCTGCTCGCCCGGTGGGCCAGGTAGAACTCGACGGCCCCCTGCGCGTCCTCCAGCACCGGCCCGTGCCCCGGCAGCACCGTACGGACCCCGTCGTCGACCGTCAGCGAACGCAGCCGGCGCAGCGAGTCGAGGTAGTCACCGAGCCGTCCGTCGGGGTGCGCGACCATCGTCGTACCGCGCCCGAGGATCGTGTCGCCCGTCAGGATCGCCCCGTCGGCCGGGATGTGGAAGCTCAGCGAGTCGGCGGTGTGCCCGGGCGTGGGCACGACCCGCAGCTCCAGACCGCCGACCTTGACCACCTCTCCCGCGCCGAGCCCTTCGTCCCCCAGGCGCAGCGCCGGGTCGAGCGCCCGTACATGGGTCCCGGTCAGCTCCGCGAACCGCCCCGCGCCCTCGGCGTGGTCCGGGTGGCCGTGGGTCAGCAGGGTCAGCGCGACCCGCTTGCCGAGCCGCTCGGCGGTCGCCACGACATCGCGCAGGTGCCCGTCGTCGAGCGGGCCGGGGTCGACGACGACGGCGAGCTCCGAGTCCGGCTCGGACAGGATCCAGGTGTTGGTGCCGTCGAGGGTCATCGGGGAGGGGTTGGGCGCGAGGACGTTGACGGCACGGTCGGTGGCGGGCCCGGAGACCACCGCTCCACGCGGCTGGCCGGGAAGCGCGGCTGCGTCGCTCATGAGAGGGGGCCTCCGGTCGTACGGGCCTGCGGAACGTGCTTGGTGAACTCGTCGTGCCCCGGCCAGCTCAGGATGACCTCGTCGCCCTCCAGACGGGCCTGGGCCAGTACGGGAGCGAGGTCCTGGTCCGCGGCCGCGGCCACGGCGGCGGCCGCCGTGGCGTACCGCTCGATGCCGCGCAGGGTGGCGATCGTCGGGGGCATCATCAGCAGTTCGCCGCGGTCGTACCCCGCGGCCGCTTCGGCGGGGCGGATCCACACCGTGCGGTCGGCTTCGGTGGAGGCGTTACGGGTGCGCTGCCCGGTCGGCAGGCCGGCGACGAAGAACCAGGTGTCGTAGCGGCGCGGCTCGAACTCCGGGGTGATCCAGCGCGCCCAGGCCCCCAGCAGGTCGGAGCGGAGCACCAGGCCCCGCCGGTCCAGGAAGTCGGCGAACGACAGTTCACGGGCCACCAGGGCCGCGCGGTCCGCCTCCCAGTCGTCACCCGTCGTGTCACCGACCACCGTGTCCGCGGTGGGCCCGGCGAGCAGGACGCCCGCCTCCTCGTACGTCTCGCGCACCGCCGCGCAGACGATGGCCTGCGCCTCGGCCCGCCCGGCCACCCCGAGCCGGTGCGCCCAGTCCGCCAGGGGCGGGCCGGCCCAGCGGACCGGGTGCTCGTCACGCGGGTCGACACCCCCGCCGGGGTAGGCGTACGCGCCGCCCGCGAAGGCCATCGAGGTGCGTCGGCGCAGCATGTGCACCTCGGGGCCGCCACCCTCGGCGCCGTCCCGCAGCAGCAGCACGGTCGCGGCCCGCCTGGGTGTCGCGGCCGTGAGTTCACCGCCGGCGAGCGCGCGGATGCGGTCGGGCCATTCCGGTGGGTACCACTGACCATTGGACATGGCCGGATGCTATGCGCATCCGACGCGATGTTCGAGAGGCAACGTCCGGGATGCCCGTGTGCCCGGCGAGGGGTACGACGAGGGCCCTGCCCCCCACCGTTCGATCGATGGGCGACAGGGCCGCCGTACAAGCCACGCAAGGGCGCTGCGAACCGGCAGGCACCGGGGGCACCCGGACACCCGGGAATCCGGGGCCCCACGGCCACGGCCCCGGCCCCGGCCCCGGCACGGTCGCCCGCGCCGCGTCGGCCTCAGTCCTGGACGAGCTCCACCTGGATCTCCACCTCGACCGGCGCGTCCAGCGGAAGCACCGCGACGCCCACCGCGCTGCGCGCGTGCACGCCCTTGTCGCCGAGCACCTCGCCCAGCAGCTCACTGGCGCCGTTGAGGACGGCCGGCTGCCCGGTGAAGTCCGCTGCGGAGGCGACGAAGCCCACGACCTTCACGACCCGCGCGATGCGGTCCAGGTCCCCGGCGACGGACTTCACGGCCGCGAGGGCGTTCAGCGCGCAGATGCGGGCCAGGTCCTTGGCCTCCTCGGGAGTGACCTCGGCGCCCACCTTGCCGGTGACCGGAAGCTTGCCCTCCACCATCGGGAGCTGGCCCGCGGTGTAGACGTGGACGCCCGACCGGACGGCCGGCTGGTAGGCGGCCAGCGGCGGCACCACCTGGGGCAGGGTCAGGCCGAGCTCGGCGAGTGCCGATTCGACCCGCCCGGTCACGCCTTCTCCCGCTTCAGGTACGCCACGAGCTGCTCGGGGTTGTTCGGCCCGGGCACGACCTGGACGAGCTCCCAGCCGTCCTCGCCCCAGGTGTCCAGAATCTGCTTGGTCGCGTGCACGAGAAGGGGCACGGTCGCGTATTCCCACTTGGTCATGGAGCCGACTGTAGCCGCTGCCCAGGGCAGCCTCCTGCGTAGGCCATGGCGGGACTGGTTAGGCTCGACAACGTGAGCAGGCTTCAGGTCGTCAGCGGCAAGGGCGGTACCGGTAAGACGACGGTCGCCGCCGCCCTCGCGCTCGCCCTCGCGACCGAGGGAAAGCGGACTCTCCTCGTGGAGGTCGAAGGCAGACAGGGCATCGCACAGCTCTTCGAGACGGAGTCGCTTCCGTACGAGGAACGCAAGATCGCCGTCGCACCGGGCGGCGGAGAGGTGTACGCGCTGGCCATCGACGCCGAGCGCGCGCTCCTCGACTACCTCCAGATGTTCTACAAACTCGGCAGCGCGGGCCGGGCCCTCAAGAAACTGGGCGCCATCGACTTCGCGACGACGATCGCGCCGGGCGTCCGGGACGTGCTGTTGACCGGCAAGGCGTGCGAGGCGGTCCGCCGGCGCGAGAAGCAGGGCGGCTACGTGTACGACCACGTGGTCATGGACGCCCCGCCCACCGGCCGCATCACCCGCTTCCTGAACGTCAACGACGAGGTGGCGGGGCTGGCCAAGATCGGCCCGATACACAATCAGGCGCAGGCCGTGATGCGGGTGCTCAAGTCTCCCGAGACGGCGGTGCACATGGTGACGCTGCTCGAGGAGATGCCCGTCCAGGAGACCGCCGACGGCATCGCCGAGCTGCGTTCCGCCGATCTCCCGGTCGGCCGGATCATCGTGAACATGGTCCGTCCGCACGTCCTGGACGAGGACGCGGTACGGGCCGCGGCCGGGGACCGCGAGGAGATCGCGAAGGCCCTCACGGCGGCCGGCGTGTCCGGCTCGGGGCAGTTGGTGACCCCGCTCCTCGACGAGGCCGCCGAGCACGCCCGGCGTGTGGAACTGGAGCGGGAGCAGCGCGAGGTGCTGGCGAAGCAGCAGGTGCCGACGCACGAACTGCCGTTCCTCAGCGAGGGGGCGGACCTCGCCGGTCTCTACCGACTGGCCAAGGAACTACGGAAGCTCGGGGTGGGCGTATGACTCTCGAAGCGGCTCCCGGCCTGGAGGTCGACCCGCTCATCGACGACCCTGCGACCCGCATCATCGTGTGCTGCGGTGCGGGCGGCGTCGGGAAGACCACGACGGCGGCGGCCCTGGGCGTACGGGCGGCGGAGCGCGGCCGCATGGTCGTCGTCCTGACCATCGACCCGGCGCGCAGGCTGGCCCAGTCGATGGGCATCGACCAGTTGGACAACGTTCCGCGCAGGGTCGGAGGCATCGAGGGCGACGGAGAGCTGCACGCCATGATGCTCGACATGAAGCGCACCTTCGACGAGATCGTCGAGGCGCACGCGGACGGCGAGCGGGCCCGCGCGATCCTGGGCAACCCCTTCTACCAGTCCCTGTCGGCCGGTTTCGCGGGCACGCAGGAGTACATGGCGATGGAGAAGCTGGGACAGCTGCGCGCGCGTGACGAGTGGGACCTGATCGTGGTCGACACGCCTCCGTCGCGCTCGGCGCTGGACTTCCTTGACGCGCCGAAGCGGCTGGGCTCCTTCCTCGACGGCAAGTTCATCCGGCTGCTGATGGCTCCCGCGAAGATGGGCGGCCGGGCCGGGATGAAGTTCCTGAACGTCGGCATGTCGATGATGACCGGAACGCTCGGCAAACTGCTGGGGGGTCAGCTGCTGCGGGACGTGCAGACCTTCGTGGCCGCGATGGACACGATGTTCGGCGGCTTCCGGACGCGGGCGGACGCCACGTACCGGCTGCTCCAGGCGCCGGGCACGGCCTTCCTCGTGGTGGCCGCGCCCGAACGGGACGCCCTGCGGGAGGCGGCGTACTTCGTCGAGCGGCTGGCGGCGGAGGAGATGCCGCTGGCCGGGCTGGTGCTGAACCGGGTGCACGGCAGTGGGGCCACGAAGCTCTCCGCGGAGCGGGCGCTGGCCGCCGCGGAAAATCTTGACGAGGGCCGCATTGTGGATCATAGGCCCGGGAAGACTGGTGTTCGTGGCTCCGAGGCGGTCTCTCCCGACTCTCCCTCAGCCGAGGAAGCCACCCCGGACGCGACCGCCACCACAGGCGCGACCGTCATCACCGACGTGAAACCCAGTGACTCCGCAAGCGTGACCAGCGGCTCCGCAGGCACGACCAGCGATCCCACGGACATGACAGGCAGCGCAGGCACGACAGACGCAGATGCAGACGCAGACATCGCACCGGACGCCACGGGTACTCCCGCAGCCCCCGGTGTCATCATCGCTCCGCCCGCCGTGGCCCGGTTGACCGCCGGCCTGCTGCGGTTGCACGCGGAGCGGATGCAGGTCCTTGCGCGGGAGCGGCGCACACGTGACCGCTTCACCGCTCTCCACCCCGAGGTGGCGGTGGCCGAAGTGGCCGCTCTGCCGGGAGACGTGCACGACCTCGCGGGACTCCGGGCCATCGGAGACCGGCTGGCGACGGGCGGCACTGCTCCTGCCGGAGCGGCGTAGGCGCTCGTCGGCGTACAGGGACCGGTCCATACCGGCTGCCACCAGCAGCCGGGCGTAAACGGCGGAACGCGTCGGCGATCGGCGGTGTCGAGGAGTGTCGGCGATCTCGGCGCTCGTTGTCGGTAGCCCGCCGGAGGCCCGCCGACAGCCCGTCGGCAGCCGTCCCGGCATGCAATGTCGGGCATCGTCCCACGTCGGCCCACGCCGACGTGCGTCAGTGCGCGCGTCACCGCGCGTCTCGTCGGCCACGCCTGGCGGCCGACCACACCCGTACTGGGACATCACATCCGAAGCACTCGCGTCGGAGCGTCCCCGCCGGAGGGGAGGAACATCGCGGACGGGCGTCGTCCTAGCCCACCGCCGCGTACGTCTCGTACGTCTCGTCGTCGTCCAGTGCGACGGGCAGGATGCCCGCGCTGCGCTCGTACTCCGTGCGCGCGGTCTCCAGAAGCCGACGCCATGAGGTGACGGTCGGCCGACGGCGCAGCAGCGCCCGCCGCTCGCGCTCCGTCATACCGCCCCACACGCCGAACTCGACGCGATTGTCCAGCGCGTCGGCCAGGCACTCGGTCCGCACCGGGCACCCGGTGCATACCGCCTTGGCCCTGTTCTGCGCCGCTCCTTGCACGAACAATTCATCCGGATCGGTAGTGCGGCAGGCCGCCTGCGCACTCCAGTCAGCTACCCAGCCCATACCGGCGCCGTCCTCTCCCGAATCGAGGCTCCCCCACGGCGGCAGCGGCATATTCACCGCTGCCAGTTGAGGACGTTACGGAAGGTGGGCACAGCGCAACACCCCCTTCGGGCCCAATCTTGAATGGCCCGAACGGACTATGCGTACGCGGCAGATCACCCAGGGGAGTGAGCGAAAGACATTCACGGTGAATCCGGCAAAGTTGGGCACTTTACCTACCTCGCACGGGACACGGACTGACACATCTCCCGGAAACGGACACATGCCTGGCGCCGGATCCGGACGAGAAACCGGACGCACGACCGGTGAACGCACCTGTCGCGTTCGCGTGACCCGGTAGCACTGGTGGCGCCAGTAGCGCGAAGGGTCATGCACGCGGCACACGCCCGGGGCGTACGCGTGTCATGGCGTCGATCGGCCGGGCGACACGGTGGCAGAAGCGCCGAATCCCGAACCGGGACCGGTTCCGGACCGGAACCGGAAGCCGAACTCGACCGGGATCCGGACTCGAACCGGATGGGCGATTCAATCCGAATCCGGGACGGGAGCCGAAGTATGGGCTGAGGCTTGGGCTGAAACGGGAAAGCCGCTGGGGGCGCGACTGCTGTGACAGTTGGGAACAGCTTAGGCCAAGGCATATACGCGTGTCCGGCGAATGGACGGGAACGGCACCCCTTTCATCACCTTCATCACCGCATCCGGAAGACATCGCTCCGGCGGTCCGGCCGGCTCCTCCCCCTGTCCCCCGCCTCCTGCCCTCCCTGCCTCCGCCCCGCTCCCCCGCGTCCCTCCTTCGCGTCCCTCCTTCGCACCCTTCGGACAGCTCGGATGTCACGGCTTGGTACGCGAACATCCCGAGAGGCCCCCGCTCCATCGGAACGCCGTTCATTACGGCTTAGGCTGCTCCCATGCCAAAAAAGCGCTCGGGCGGGGGTCTGACCGGGACCCAGCAGGCCGCCAAGTTCCTCGGTGTCAGCGTGCTCTCCGGAGCCGTGCTCGCGGGCATCGCACTGCCCGCCGCGGGAGCGCTGGGACTGGCGGCGAAGGGCACTGTCCAGGGGTTCGACGAGATCCCGGCCAACTTGAAGCGACCGCCGCTGAGCCAGCGCACCACGATCCTGGACTCGCAGGGCGGATCCATCGCCACGGTCTACTCACGTGACCGTACCGTCGTGCCGCTCTCCGACATCTCCCCGTACATGCAGAAGGCGATCGTCGCGATCGAGGACTCGCGCTTCTACGAGCACGGGGCCATCGACCTGAAGGGCGTCCTGCGCGCCCTCAACCGCAACGCCCAGTCGGGTGGCGTCGCACAGGGCGCGTCCACCCTGACGCAGCAGTACGTGAAGAACGTCTTCGTCGAGGAAGCCGGCGACGACCCCGACAAGGTCGCCCAGGCGACCCAGCAGACCCTCGGCCGCAAGATCCAGGAGCTCAAGTACGCGATCCAGGTCGAGGAGGAGCTCGGGAAGAAGACGATCCTCGAGAACTACCTCAACATCACCTTCTTCGGGCAGCAGGCCTACGGCATCGAGGCGGCGGCCCAGCGCTACTTCTCCAAGCCCGCGAAGCAGCTGACCCTCGCGGAGTCGGCGATGCTGGCCGGCATCGTCCAGTCGCCGAGCCGCTACGACCCCGTCAATGACGTGCAGGAGGCGACGAAGCGGCGCAACACGGTCCTCCAGCGCATGGCGGCCGTGGGAGACGTCAGCCAGACCGAGGCGGACCGGGCGAAGGCCACCCCCATCAACCTGAAGGTCAGCAAGCCGAAGAACGGCTGCATCACGGCCGTCGACGGCGCGGGCTTCTTCTGCGACTACGTGCGCGAGGTCTTCCTCTCCGACCCGGTGTTCGGCAAGGACCGCGAGGAGCGCAACAAGATCTGGAACCGCGGCGGTCTGACCATCAGGACCACGCTCGACCCGCAGGCCCAGAAGTCGGCGCAGGAATCGATAAAGGATCACGTCTACCAGAGCGACAAGGTCGCCACCGCGGTGACGATGGTCCAGCCGGGCACGGGCAAGATCGTGGCGATGGGCCAGTCCAAGCCGTACGGCTTCGGGAAGAACGAGACCCAGATCAACTACTCGGTCAACAAGGGCATGGGCGGGTCCAACTTCGGCTTCCCGACCGGTTCGACCTTCAAGCCGTTCGTCGCGGCGGCGGCCATAGAGCAGGGCAAGCCGCCGACGCAGGTCTACCCGTCGCCGTATCAGATGCCGTACCCGTCGTCGGTGTCGACGTGCAGCGGAAAGCCGTGGGTCAACCAGGGCGACACCGTGGAGAACGAGAACGAGTCGGAGGTCGGCCCCTACGCGCTCAGGGAAGCGATGGAGAAGTCGGTCAACACGTACTTCGTGCAGATGATCGGCGAGATCGGCATGTGCCCGGTCGTGGAGATGACCAACAAGCTCCACGTGGTGCAGGGCAACGACGAGAAGCTCCCCGAGGTGCCCGCGATCTCGCTCGGCTCGAAGGGCGTCTCGCCGCTGAACATGGCCAACGCGTACGCGACCTTCGCCAACCGCGGCATCTACTGCTCGCCCACCGCCATCGAGTCCATCAGGACGGCCGACGGCAAGAGCCTGGCCGTTCCGAAGAGCAAGTGCAGCAGGGCGATGGCGGAGCGGACCGCCGACACCATCAACACCCTGCTGCGTGGAGTGGTCGACTCCGGTACGGGCCAGGAGGCCGGCCTGAAGTCCCGTGACAACGCGGGCAAGACCGGTACGACGGACGGCCGCAAGAACGCCTGGTTCGTCGGCTACACGCCGAACCTCTCCGGCGCCGTCTGGGTCGGCAGCGCCAGCCAGCAGGTGGAGATGCAGTACATCACCATCGGCGGCCGGTACCACGAGAAGGTCTTCGGCGGCCAGGTCCCCGGTCCCATCTGGAAGGACGCGATGTCCGGTGCGCTGGAGGGACACGACGCACCGCGCTTCGTCGAAGTCAGCATCCCCGACGCGCCGAAGGGGAACCCCGACCAGGGCAAGCCCAAGCCCGGGGACAACGGAAAGCCCGGGGACGACGGAAAGCCGGGGGACAGCGACGGTGCCGACGACCCCTGGCCCGGCATCTCCATCCCGCCGGACCTGATCGGCGGCGGCAACCAGCGCGGCCAGGGCAACGGTGGCAACGGGGGCAACTGGCCCCGGTAGGCCGTTCGGCCCCCGCGACCCCCCTGCCCGCCCCCCTCGCTCCCGCTCTCGCCGCGCAGCCGCCCGGCGCCGGCGAAGGGCCGTGGACGCGACAGGGGTCGGACGAACGGAGGGGCGCCCGCCGAAACCGGCGGGCGCCCCTCCGTTCGTCCCGGTGCCGTCAGCCGGCGAGCAGCTGCTTGACCGCGGTGGCGACGCGGCCGCCCTCGGCGCGGCCCGCCACCTTCGGGTTCACGATCTTCATGACCGCGCCCATCGCGCGCGGGCCCTCGGCGCCGGACGCCTTGGCCTCCTCGACCGCCTGCGCCACGATCAGGTTCAGCTCGTCGTCGCTCAGCTGCTGCGGCAGGTACGCGTCGAGAATCACGCCCTCGGCCTTCTCCCGCTCGGCCTGCTCGGTCCGGCCGCCCTGACCGAAGGCGTCGGCCGCCTCGCGGCGCTTCTTCGCCTCCTTGGCGATCACCTTCTGCACCTCGTCGTCGGAGAGCTCGCGCGCCGTCTTGCCCGCGACCTCCTCCTTGGTGATGGCGGAGAGGGTCAGCCGGAGCGTCGAGGAGCGCAGTTCGTCGCGCGCCCGGATCGCCGCCGTGAGATCTTCCTGCAGCTTGGACTTGAGCGTGGTCATACGGACAAGTGTGGCAGGTGTGGCGATGTACATGCCCGCGCATTTCTGCGTACCGGTATGTCTGCGACGATGGGGCCATGCGCGCGCGATACGGAGTTCCCCTGAAAGTCACGGCAGGAATCGCCGCGGTCGGCGCGGCCGGCCTGGCCTACGCGGCCGGGTTCGAAGCCCGCTCGTTCCGGCTCCGGCGGGTCACCGTGCCCGTACTTCCCCAGGGAATGCGTGACCTGCGGGTGCTCCAGGTCTCCGACATCCACATGGTGAGCGGCCAGCGCAAGAAGCGCGCCTGGCTCCAGTCGCTGGCCGGGCTGCGCCCCGACTTCGTCGTGAACACCGGGGACAACCTCTCCGACCCGGACGGCGTCCCCGAGGTGCTGGACGCGCTGGGTCCGCTGCTCGAGCTCCCGGGGGTGTACGTCTTCGGCTCCAACGACTACTACGGACCGAAGCTGCGCAACCCTGCCCGCTATCTGATCGAGAAGACCCAGGGCCGTCATGGCCTCAACGGCAACGCCCCGGCCGTCGGTGTCGTGCACAACCCCTGGGAGGATCTGAGGGACGCCTTCGACACGGCGGGCTGGCTGAACCTCACCAACACCCGCGGCCGGCTGAAGCTGGAGGGCCTGGAACTCGCCTTCACCGGCCTGGACGACCCTCACATCAAGCGGGACCGGTACGAAGAGGTAGCCGGAGGCCCGGAGAAGGACGCCGACCTCTCGGTGGGCGTGGTGCACGCCCCGTATCTGCGGACGCTGGACGCGTTCACAGCCGACGGTTACCCCCTGGTCCTCGCCGGCCACACGCACGGCGGGCAGCTGTGCGTCCCCTTCTACGGGGCGCTGGTCACCAACTGCGACCTCGACACGGATCGCGTCAAGGGCCTCTCCACCCACCGCGCCGGCGGCCACACCTCATATCTGCACGTTTCGGCGGGCTGCGGCACCAACCGCTACACGCCGGTGCGCTTCGCCTGCCCGCCCGAGGCGACCCTGCTCACCCTGACCGCCCGGGATTGATCTTCCCTCGTACGGTGGAGGGATGACTGCACCGCTTTCGGCCGATGCGCCCGCATCCGCGGTCGTCCCTCCGGTCCGCCGTCCGTACGCAGCCGTCTTCCGTGCCCTGATCGCGTCGGCCGCGCTCACCGGCCTCGTCCTGGACCTGGTCCAGGGCAGTCCTGGCCGGGTGCTGGGTTACTTCACCGTCCAGAGCAACATCCTGGCGGCGGCCGTCCTCGCCGTCTCGGCGTGGCGAGCCTGGTCCGGCCGCCCGCCCCTGCCGCCCCTGGTGACCGGCGGCACGGTGCTGTTCCTCTCGGTCACCGGGCTCTTCCACCATCTCCTCCTGCCCGGTGGCCTGCCCATGACGGCCCCCCTGTCGGGCGGGCAGCCGGTCTCCGACCACCTCCTGCACACGGCGACCCCGCTCGGAGCGGTCCTGGACCTGCTGCTCCTGACCCGCCCGGGCGCCCTTCGCCCCCGGGACGCCGGGCTGTGGATGCTCTACCCCCTGGCGTACCTGGCCTTCGCCCTGGCCCGAGGCGCCACCCTCGCCCCCGGCCCGGGGTCCCGCTACCCGTACCCCTTCCTGGACGTCGACACCCACGGCTACGGAGGGGTGCTGGGCAACGCGGGGATCGTGGGCCTGATCATCCTGGCCCTGGCACTGGCCCTCGTCGGCCTCGACCAGGTCAGGCCCTATGTGCGGGGCTCCGATAACCGGATTTCGCCTGAGCGCGCCAGTGGGCTAAAGTAAACGACGTCGCCGGGAAGCCGAGCGACATCGGGGTGTAGCGCAGCTTGGCAGCGCGCTTCGTTCGGGACGAAGAGGTCGTGGGTTCAAATCCCGCCACCCCGACAGCCGTAACACCAGGTGAGGCATCTACTGAATTCAGTAGGTGCCTCACCTGTTTCCGTCTGCGTGTCTGTCGTCGCTGGAGTCCGACACGGCGAAGGCCCTCTGCGCCCGCATCCGCCGCCACTCGCCCCCCGGCGCAGCCGTAGCGATCTTCTGACCCGAGAGCGGCCGCCTTGAGTACACGTCGTTGAGTACACGTCGTTTCAAGCCCGGTGACGAGAGCCTGTCGATCGGGTCCTTCACTGAGCCGGCCGGAGGGGGCGCCACGGCCGGCACGCGGTTCGAGCGGACGAACCGCCAGAGCCGGGGACAGTACCGCTTCATCGCTTCCGGTCGACGCCGGCCCGACATCCGTTCTCGACGTCGACGTCAACGTCAGCGACTCGGGGCGATTGGCGAGGGCCCGCAGCGCTCTGTGTCGAGGCGTGAAGCCGGCACCACCGAGGCTCCTTGTCAGTCCTGACCGACCTGATGAGGATGAGGCCCGTCGGTGAAGCCCTGGCGTCAGTTGGCGGGGGTCCTAGACAGCCGAGGACTGCGCCACGGCCACAACGAGGATCAGGATCTGGCCCAGGAGAAGCAGTACGGCCACTCGGTAGGCCAGGGCCCTTCTGCCCAGCGCTTCGGTGTTCCGGTGCTGGGCGTCCACCATCGCGGCGACCACGCTCACCTTCGCGTCCCTCGCGTCCGAACCGTCACGCCACATTTCCATGAGGATCCGAGCCGACGGACCATGCAGCCACTGGCGCGTCGGAAGCAGGATGATGAAGGCGCAGCACCCGAGAGACATGAGGATCCCGAACAAGGCCCATGGCGCCCACACAGGCAGGAGTCTGCCCTGTGCCGGGTCCGTATTGACCAACCCCAGTCCGGCCGAGAAAGAGGTCACGAGTGCCGCAACGCTGAGGATTCCTGATGCCCGGGTCCTGATGCTCTCAAAGGCACTCGTCTGACTCGCCAGTTTGGCCGTGGCCGCCTCATACGCCAGATCAATGAGTTCCTCCCCACCCGCACGTTGACGTTGCCAGGTGTCAAGGAGAGGAGGTGGAGGTGGCTGAGGCGGCGCCGGCCGCGGAGCGCACGTGGGCGGACCCCCGTCCCAGGGCGGGGGTCCCTGAGGTGCAGCTGGCTCAGGACGTGGTTCTCCCGTGTGCTGCCAGTCCGGGTCTACCATCCTCTGCTCCTCTGGGCTCCGACCTCGACCATAGAGCGGCTCCCAGGGGGCAACCACTGGGATTGCTCCGCATACCCTTCTCTCGGCCCGGAGGGGTACGCGCGCCCCGGGCGGGCCTGGGTACGGACGGGTGAGACGGATCCGCTGTCCCCGCCCCCCGTGTCGCGGGCGTCCGGGTGTTCCCCGTCTGGGTGTTCCCGGACGGGACCGCCCCTGCCGAGGGGTCTCGTCAGGGGCGACCGAGAGGGGTGCCCATGCTCACTCGGACGGTCCCGCGCCCGTGGCCTCTCGGGTGATGCGGTCGAACTGGGCGCCCATGGCCGACGAGAGGGCCTGGGCGGCCGAGAGCGGGCGGACCATGACCATGAAGTCGTCGATCAGGCCCTCCTCGTCGAAATGCAGGAAGTCGCAGCCGTCGATCTCCCGTTCGCCGACCCTCGCCTTGAAGACCAGCGCGAGGTCGCGCCCGTCGGCGGCCGGGATCTCGCGGACGTAGCGGAAGTCGCTGAAGACCCGGGCGGCGCCGCGGAGGATGGCCGCGGTGATCGCCCTGCCGGGATACGGCTTGAAGACGACGGGGCTGGTGAAGACGACGTTCTCGGCCAGCAGCGGCTCGATGGCGTCGTGGTCCCCGGCCTCCACCGCTTGACGGAACGCGTGCATCCCACACCTCCTGGGTAGTCACTTAATTGAATAAGTGTGCTGGAGGCTATCCACGCCTCGTACCGCCGTCCACCCCTTCGACCGGAGCGTCCTGGGACGCTCATGTGGTTGACCGATCAAGTCCGCACCTGGAGGCTGGCGCGATGGCATTGCGCAACGCGGTTCTGGCCGCTCTGCTGGAGGGCGAGGCGTCCGGCTACGACCTGGCCAAGGGCTTCGACGCCTCGGTGGCCAACTTCTGGATGACCAGCCCGCAGCAGCTGTACCGCGAGCTGGAGCGCATGGAGTCCGACGGACTGGTCGAGGCCCGGGTCGTCCAGCAGGAGCGGCGGCCCAACAAGCGCCTCTTCTCGCTCACCGAGGCCGGGGAGCGGGCGCTGTACGACTTCACCGCCGAGCCCGCCAGGCCCACCGCGATCCGCGACGAGCTGATGGTCAAGGTCCAGGCGGTCGACCGGGGGGACGAGGCGGCGGTACGGGCGTCGGTCGCCGAGCGTTTGGAGTGGGCGCGGGCCAAACTGGCCCGCTACGACCGGCTTCGCGCCCGGCTGCTCGACGGGCTCACGGAAGAGGAGTACCTGGTCCGGGCCGAACGCATCGGCCCGTACCTGACCCTCATGCGGGGCCGGGCGCTGGAGCGCGAGAACATCCAGTGGGCCGAACAGGCCCTGGCCGTCCTCGAAAGGCGCTCCCACGCCCCGGCTCCGCACTGACGCCGGGTCAGGGCGCCTGCCGTGTCACGAGAGGGCCCTCGGGCCGGGAGGCGGCCCTCCACGCGCGGTACTCCTCACGTACATACGCGCGGAAGTCGTCGTCCGTGACCAGGTCCGCACCCTTGAGGCTGAGCGGGCCCCGGCCGGAGCCGGCGTCCGTCAGATCGAGTGCGACCAGATGCCGGGCGGCCTCGGACGCGGCCAGCGCCTCCTCGGCGCCGGGGCGCTCAAGGGCCAGGCGGTCGAGGAGCGCCGCCCTGCGCAGGCGCGACTCCCGCCCTTCACCGCCGTCCGCTCGCCGGCCCCCGTCGGTCCGCCGGTCCGCCCAGGCCCGCTCCGCGCGCGGGCCGGGCGCGTCCGCACAGGCGCGGGCGGGTTCGTCGCCGATCGTTTCCATGGTCGCCCATCCCCTCCGAGGAGTCAGTTCGCCGACTGGAGCAGCTTGTGGATGTCGCCTCCGACAGCGGCGAGCCGCTGCTCGATCGCCTCCCACGAGGCGGGGTCGATGGCCATCAGGGCGGCGACGGCGGCGGGGCCCTTGCCGTGTTCGAGGTGGCTGAGGAGGTCGCGGAGTTCGGCCGCGGCCATCAGCGAGATGTGCGGCGGGGTGGCGGAGGTCCGGCACATGGGCAGCTCCTTGGCGGGAGGGCTACGACGATGGAGTGACGCCGTTGCGGCGGCGGTGAAGCGGTGCGGCCCGGGACCCGGACCGGTGGAGCACCGGAACGGCGAACCGGAACTCCTCAAGACCTCTTCTCCTCAGGTCCTCTTGAGGAGTTCATGCCCTCACTATGACCCAGCTCTCTTCGAGTCGTCAAGACCTCTTGAGGAGTCGTATGCTGGCGCCGTCGCAAACAGAACGGTGAGCAAGCTGTGTCAAAGGCGTACGAACGGATCGCGAACGAGCTTCGCCAGGCGATCCGGACAAGCGAGTTGCGGCCCGGTGACCGGCTGCCGTCGGAAACGAAGCTGGCGGAGCAGTACCGGCGCAGTGTTCCGACGGTCCGTGACGCCCTCCGGCTCCTGCGGGACGAGGGACTGATCGAGAAGCAGCACGGACGGGGCAACTTCGTCCGCCGCTCGCGTACGACCGTGCTGCGCACCAACACACGGCACCAGTGGGAGAAGGACCGCGCCCGCGAGCCGGAGGCCCTGCGCCAGCAGACCGGAGCGACCGAACACGACACCGGCCTCGGCATCGACGACCTCGTCTTCCACGCCTCGTACCGCGAGATCAAGGCGGAGAAGGAGATCGCCGACGCCTTCGGCGTTCCCGAGGGGACGGCCCTGGTCGAGCGCACCTACCGCACGCGCTACAGCGCCGAGAGTGCCCCGTTCAACCTCGTGACCTCCTACCTCGTACGGGACAGGGTCGCGGCCAACGCCGACCTCCTGGACGAGACCAAGGAGCCCTGGCCCGGGGGCACCCAGAACCAGCTGCGCACCGTCGGCATCGAGCTGGACCGCATCGAGGAACGCGTCACGGCCAGGCCTCCCACCCCCGAGGAGGCCGAGGAGCTGGAGCTGCCTCCCGGGACGTCCGTCCTGCTGCTGCGGAAGGTCTCGTTCGACACCGAGGGCAGTCCCGTCGAGATCTCGGACGTCACGCTGCCCGGCGACCGTACGGAAATGCACTTCACCACTCCCCTGGAAAGGTGGTGACCGCCGTGCGGCGCATCATCATCATCACGGCTGTGCACGCCCCCTCGGCGCCGTTCCTCGCGGACGCCTACAAGTCCCTGTGCGAGCAGGAGCTGCCGGACGGCTGGGAATGGCACTGGGTCGTCCAGGAGGACGGTCTGGGCGACGAGGTGGCCCCGCATGTGCCGGACGACCCGCGGGTGACGTTCAGGCAGGGCCGGGCCGGCGGGCCCGGGGTGGCCAGGACCATCGCCCTCGCCCACGCGGACGGCGAGTACATCAAGGTCCTGGACGCCGACGACCAGCTGACGCCCGGCGCGCTCGCCCGCGACCTGGCGGTCCTCGAAGGCGACCGGGGCATCGGCTGGGCGACCTCCCGCGTACTGGATCTGCTGCCCGACGGCTCGACCCTCGGCTTCGACCAGGACCCGGACGGCGGGCCCGTCGAGCGGGGTGCCGTGCTCGCCCACTGGCAGGCGCACGGCTACCGGGCGCAGGTCCACCCGGCGACCCTCTTCGCCCGCCGCGAGCTGGTGATCGCGCTCGGCGGGTGGATGGCGCTGCCGGCCTCGGAGGACACCGGTCTGCTGCTGGCACTGGACGCCGTGAGCCGGGGCTGGTTCACCCGCGAGGCCGGGCTCCTCTACCGGAAGTGGCCGGGACAGGCGACGGGGCAGGCATCGCACACCGACGCCGGTGAGCGCGACGCCCGTATGGCCGTCGTCCAGGCGCGGGCGCGGGCACTCGGTTCGCTCGGGTGGAGCTGTCCCGCGCAGGGCTGAACCGGACGCCACCCCCGCACCTGCCCCGGCGGGCCCGGCCCGCCGGGGCCGATCGGGCCCGCCCGCGGTGCGGGCCTCACGGCAGCGTCTCGGCGTCCACCCGCGAGAAGATCAGGTCGCTCTCGCCCTCCGCCGGCCTCCGCAGACGCACGGGCACCCGGGTGGACCGGCGCGCGGCCTCCGGGTAGCTCTGCGGGGCGTAGTCGTTGTCGAGGCGGTACGCGTGGAACCCGTGGGACCGCATCGTGTCGTACAACTCCGCCACCGCGTCCCCGAGCTGCGCCATCCGGTCCGGTGCCACCTCCACGGTGATCTCGGCATCCGGCCGCAGCGTACCGAGCAGCGGCGCCATCCCCCGGACGACAGCGCCCTCCGCGCCTTCCACATCGATCTTGATCACCCGGGCGCCGGCGACCTCCTCGGCTTCGAGCAGATCGGTCAGCGGCCGCGCCTCGATCTCGAACGACGACTCGGCCGGACCGTCGTACGGCACGATGCTGTTCGCGCCCATGTTGCGCGAACTGGCGAGGACGAACGTCAGCATGGTGCGGCTGTCCGACACGGCGGCGTTGACGGCGCGGATGTTGCCCCGGCCGTTGAGCCGTGCGTGCTGGACGACGCGGCGGTGGAACGCCGGGGACGCCTCGATGGCCACGACCCGGCCGCCGTCGCCCACGAGGCGTGAGGCGAGCAGGCTGTAGTACCCGATGTTGGCGCCCACGTCGACGAAGGTGTCGCCCGGGCGGAGCCTGCGCTGGAGCCACCGCGTCATGTGCGGCTCCCAGACCCCGAACATGTACAGGTAGCGCTGGATGAGGTCCTGCGTGTCGACGGCGACCCTGGCACCGAACCGGGTGCGCACGACCCGTCGACGAGGGTGCTCCTTCAGCCGGCGGTCGAGGTGGCGGGCGACCAGCGGGGCCTTTCCGAGGGTGCCGGGGGCGTGGCGCGTATAGCCGCGGCCGATCGTGACCAGGGCTTCGGACGTATGGGACATGGGGGTCGCCTCTCCGCGGGTTCGTCCCTGGGAACCGTAGCGCCGAGCGCCCCGGAGCCCCCAGCCGGCCGTGCGCGGGGAAGGCCCCCGCCGCACCCGCCGGTGGCCCCTCCCGCGGGTTCCGCGGAGAACCTCTTCCTCCGCCCCTGACGACGGGGCAGGGGGACGCCTAAGATCATCCGGATGTCCTTGTGAGTGCCGGGTTGTGGGGGATGACGTGGGTGCCGCCGATCAGTTCGTGACGATAGCCGCCGTACTTCTGGGCGCGATGTCCACGCTTCTGACCAACTACGCGATGGACCGGCAGCGCAAGAAGCACGAGCTGGTGACCCGCTGGGACAGCAAGAAGCTCGAAGCGTACGAGGGGTACGTCGACAGCGTGCGCACCTGCATCTTCCTGGCGGTGCAGCTCTACGAGCACAAGGAAGCGATCCGGGTGAGCGACCTCGGGGAGCGGGAGATGCTCGCCGAGATGTCGGAGGCCGGGCGCCTGCGCGGGCGCGCCTTCGAGCGCATCATGCTGCTCGGGGGTGACGACGTCGTGGAGGCGGCGCACGAGCTGAACGGCGCCGCCGCCCGGGTCGACTGGCAGGCCAACGGCAAGATCGACGGCACCCTGGAGGACTGGCGCGAACGCAACCGCGCGGTGTTCCGCGCGGTCAACAACTTCCACGAGAGCGCCCGCGTGGACCTCGGGGTGGACGGCAGCGTGACCGGCGAGAAGCACCCCGAGCGGGGGCTGTTGCTTCCCCCGCCGCGCCAGGGGGGCAGCGGCGACACACCCGCCTGACGCGTCACCCGGACGGCCGTGTCCCGGTCGCCGGGGGGGTCGTGGGCGTCGCAAGCTCGGAGGGCCAACGCACCCAGGGCATCCGGCGGACAGGAAGGCGCGGCGATGAGCAACCCGACCCACGGCACCGGGGGCCCGGCCCGCGACCACGCCTATGCCCGGCACGACGGTACGACGGCCCCCGGGGAGCACGGCGCGGACCGCGCCTCCAACGCGTGGGCCTCGGGCGGGACCATGCTCGCCGGTGTACTGATGCTGGTGGAGGGCGTGCTCGGCATGCTCCAGGGCATCGCGGGCATCGCCGAGGACGACGTGTACCAGCGCGTCGGCGACTACGTCTTCGAGTTCGACGTCACCTCCTGGGGCTGGATCCACCTCGTGCTCGGGCTGCTCGTCGCGGCCGTCGGCGCCGGCATCCTCGCCGGTGCGACCTGGGCGAAGGCCGGCGGTGTGGCCCTCGCCGCCCTCGCCGTGATCGCGAACTTCATCTGGCTGCCGTACCAGCCGGTCTGGGCGATCGTCTCGATCGCGATCGGCCTCTTCGTCATCTGGGCGCTGTGCACGGACGACACTCCGCGCGGCATGCGCTGACACGGCGGGTTGTCCACAGGCCTGTGTGCGGTGTGGACGGCTTGTCGGCGGGCCGGAGCATCATGGGGCCATGACTGATCCGATTGTTCCCGCCGCTCCGACCACCCCCGGCGGAAGGACCGCCCCCACCGGAACGACCGGCGCCGACGCCACGGGCGTCACCGCCGTACCGCTCGCTCCCGTCGACACGGACGCCATGCCCGACTGGGAGAAGCGGTTCAGGGCCCCACGGGTCTCCCTGCCCGACTGGGCGCTCGACGCTCCCGCCCGCTCGCTCTTCGTCTCCAATGCGACCGGTACGTACGAGCTCTACGCCTGGGACCGGGACAGCGACAGCCGTCGGCAGGTCACCGACCGGCCGAACGGCACGACGGACGGGACGCTGTCGCCGGACGGCCGGTGGATCTGGTGGTTCTCCGACACGGACGGCGACGAGTTCGGTGTGTGGATGCGCCAGCCCTTCGAGGGCGGGGACGACGAGCCCGCCGCCCCGGGCCTCGAAGCGTCCTACCCGGCGGGGCTGGCGATCGGGCGGGACGGCACTTCGGTGGTCGGCCGCTCCACGGACGAGGACGGTTCGACGATCCACGTCGTGCGGCCGGGCCTCGCGCCGGCCGAGATCTACCGGCACCGGGAGTCGGCCGGGGTCGGGGACCTGTCGCACGACGGGACGCTCGTCGCGGTGGAGCACACCGAGCACGGCGACGCGATGCACTCCGCCCTGCGCGTGGTGCGGCTGGACGGGTCCACGGTGGCCGAGCTGGACGACACCAAGGGAGGCGCCGAGGCGCTCGGCCTCGCCGTGCTGGGCTTCGCACCGGTGGACGGTGACACCCGGCTTCTGGTGGGGCACCAGCGCCGCGGCCGCTGGGAACCGATGCTCTGGGACGTGGCGTCGGGAACGGAGACGGAGCTGGACCTCGACCTTCCCGGTGACGTGTCGGCCGAGTGGTACCCCGACGGCTCGGGGCTGCTGGTCGAGCACAGCTTCGAGGCCCGCAGCGAGCTGTGGCGGTACGAGATCGCGACGCGGGAGCTGGTCCCCGTCCCCACCCCGCCCGGGTCGGTGTCCGGCGCGACCGCGCGGCCCGACGGTTCCGTGGAGTACCTGTGGTCCTCGGCCTCCCAGCCGGCGGTGGTGCGCTCGACCTCGGGCGGTGTGGTCCTCGACCCTCCGGGCATGAAGGCGCCCGCGTCCGTCGCGGTGGAGGACGTGTGGGTGCAGGGGCCGGGCGGCCGCGTCCACGCCCTGGTGCAGAAGCCCGAGGGAGCCACCGGCCCGCTGCCGACGGTCTTCGACATCCACGGCGGGCCGGCCTGGCACGACAGCGACGCGTTCGCCGCGGGCCCGGCGGCATGGGTCGACCACGGCTACGCGGTGGTGCGGGTCAACTACCGCGGGTCGACCGGATACGGCCGGGAGTGGACCGACGCGCTCAAGCACCGGGTCGGGCTGATCGAGCTGGAGGACATCGCGGCCGTCCGCGAGTGGGCGGTCACCTCGGGCCTCGCCGACCCGTCGAAACTGGTGCTGACGGGCGGATCCTGGGGCGGGTACCTGACCCTGCTCGGCCTCGGTACGCAGCCGGAGGCGTGGGCGGTGGGCCTGGCCGCCGTACCGGTCGCGGACTACGTCACGGCGTACCACGACGAGATGGAGGCGCTGAAGTCGCTCGACCGCACACTGCTGGGCGGTTCACCGGAGGAGGTGCCCGAGCGGTTCGAGGCTTCGTCCCCGCTGACCTACGTGGACGCGGTGAGCGCACCCGTGTACATCTCGGCCGGCGTCAACGACCCGCGTTGCCCGATCCGGCAGGTCGAGAACTACGTGGACCGGCTCGCGGCGCGGGGCGCGGTGCACGAGGTGTACCGGTACGACGCGGGCCACGGCTCGCTCGTGGTGGAGGAGCGGATCAAGCAGGTCCGGCTGGAGCTGGCGTTCGCGGCCCGGCACCTGGGGACCCGGCAGGAAGCGGGGTGAACGCGTTCCGTACCGTGGAGGGGTGTACCGGTTCCTGACGACGCCCCGGTGGTGGGGCATCAACGTCTTCGTCCTGCTGGCGATCCCGTTCTGTGTGTTCATGGGGACCTGGCAGCTCGGCAAGTTCGAGGACCGCGTCGATTCGCACCGGGAGGCCGAGCAGCGGCCGGAGGCGGGCAGTCGGGCCGCCGTGCCGCTGGCCGACCTGCTGCCGGTCGACAAGGAGACGTCGGGGCGCCACGCCACCGCGAGCGGGCGGTACGGGGATCAGTTCCTGGTTCCCGGGCGGACGCTGGACGGGAAGACCGGTTCGTACGTCCTGACCCTGCTGCGCACGGACGACAAGGCCCTTCCGGTGGTCCGGGGCTGGCTGGCCGACGGCGCCAAGGCCCCGGCACCGCCCGTCGGCGAGGTCACGGTGACCGGCGCGCTGCAGGCGTCGGAGAACTCGGGCACCAAGGGCGTCGACGCGTCGGGCGGACTGCCGCCCGGCCAGGTCGGGATGATCAGCGCGGCATCGCTGGTCAATCTGGTACCGGACGACGTCTACGACGCGTGGATCACCCTCGCCGACGCGCCGTCCGGTCTGACGCCGGTCCCGGCGGAGGCGCCCCAGGGCAGCGGGCTGGACCTGAAGGCGTTCCAGAACCTGGGCTACACCGGTGAGTGGTTCGTCTTCGCGGGCTTCGTGCTCTTCATGTGGTTCCGGCTGCTCCGCCGCGAGGTCGAGGCCGAGAAGGACCGGGCGCTCGGCATCCCGGCGGAGGAGCCGGCCCCGGCGGCCTGACGCGCCGACCTGGCGGGGCAGCCCGACGCGCCGACCTGGCGCGCCCGTCGGTGGCCCCTCGGGGCCGTCGGCCGGCCATCCCTGGCCGATCCTGCCGAGCCCGCCGGCCTGCGCCCGGACGCCGGACGCCGGATCCAACCTGCCCGTCCGCCGGACGCCCGCCGACGGGTCGTGCTACGACGCGTCCAGCGCGCCCGTGCGGTAGATCGTCCCGGCGCAGGCGTTCGGGATCGTCGTCTCCGCCGCGGGGGCCCCCGCCTCCGGCGTGTGGGTCACCGTGACGCTGCCCTCCGCCGGGGTGCCGTCCTCCGTGCCCAGCTGCGGCTGGGTGCCCTCGGCGCTCGTACCGCCCGATCCGGACGCCGCGGTGCCGTCCGTCGGTGCGGTCGGGTCGGGCGAGGCCCCGCCACCGTCGGTGGGGCAGGTCTCGGCCGGGACCCAGGCGAACTTCACCTCGTACGCGGCGGAGGGCTTCAGCACCAGCGCCTGCGCCGTCCGCGCCTGGTCGGGGAGGCCGGTCGCCGCGTCCCCCGGGGCGTGGTCGACGACGGTGATCTTCGACGGGTCCGCCGCGCCCGCCGTCGTGAAACCGACCTTGCCCGCGCCGGCGACAGCACAGTCGCCGGTGGAGACGTTGGCGATGCGGAAGGTGCCGTAGACCTTGCCCTCCGCGTCCGGCTTGTCGGCCTGCGCCGCCGAGACGCTCAGCTGGCCCGCCTCGCACACCGCCACGGTGTCCGGCACCGAGACGGACGGGGCGGACGTACCGCCGACCGTGCCGTCCGACGTGCCCGCCACCGACTCCTGCGGCTTCTCCGGGTCGCCCTTGACACCGTCACCGACCCCGGTGGTCTGGTTGCCCGCCGGGCTGTCGGGGCCCGCCTCGCCACCCCCGCTGCCGGTCTCCTCGCCCGTGCCGCCCTGTGCCTGCTCGCCGTGTCCGGCGTTGACGGGGTGGTCCTCGGAGGTGTCGCCGGATCCGGCGACATGGACGAAGGCGGGTACCGCGGTGCAGAAGAGCAGCGCCGCCGCCGCCATTCCGACGATGGCCTGGCGCTTGCGGGCGCGTCGCGCGGGCACGGCCCTGCGCAGATGGTCGAGTGCGCCGTCGGTGGGGTGCAGGTCCTCCACCGCGCCCTGGAGCATCCGGCGCAGCGCCTGTTCGTCCCCGTCGAGGCCGCCAAGATCCTTTTCCGGCCCGTTGTTCACAATTCCGTTCCCAGTCCGGTCGTCCAACGGCCCGTCCGGCCCGTACCGCTCAAACCTGTCAGACCTGCCCGGCCTGCCCGGCCCGTCTGGCCTGTCGCTCTGTCCACTCATGCCGTGGCCTCCATGGCGACGCGCAGCGCCGCTATGCCACGAGAGCCGTACGCCTTCACCGAGCCGAGGGATATGCCGAGCGTCTCGGCGACCTGCGCCTCCGTCATGTCCGCGAAGTACCGCAGCACCAGCACCTCCCGCTGACGCCTCTGGAGCCCGCGCATCGCCTTGATGAGCGCGTCCCGCTCCAGCTGGTCGTACGCGCCCTCCTCCGCGCTCGCCATGTCCGGCATCGGCTTGGAGAGCAGCTTCAGCCCGAGTATGCGACGGCGCAGCGCGGACCTGGAGAGGTTGACCACGGTCTGCCGCAGATAGGCGAGGGTCTTCTCGCGGTCGCGCACGCGGTTGCGCGCCGAGTGCACGCGGATGAACGCCTCCTGCACGACGTCCTCGCAGGACGCGGTGTCGTCGAGCAGGAGGGCCGCGAGTCCCAGCAGCGAGCGGTAGTGGGCGCGGTAGGTCTCGGTGAGGTGATCGACGGTGGTACCCGCGGTCATGGTGTCCTCAGCGCCCTCGCGCTGGGACGGTATGCGGGTCGAACGGGCCGCGGGCATGGGAGCGATCACCGGCATGCCGCCGGGCTGGCGGGGCCGCCGGAGCGGGCGCACCGTGCCGGGGCCGCGGAGCGGGGCCACCACTGTGATGTCGAGAACCTCTGCCACGCCTGTTGGACACGCTTCCCCCCGTCAGGGTTGTACGCGCACGCGATCGCTTTTGACGATGCGTCGATTGCCCTCATGCGTACCCGCTCTTCTCAAGTGCCCCGATTTGTCCACGGCAGCGCATAGGGGCGACCGCATAGACGCCCTCCACCCACCGCCGGTTGCAGCCCGTCGGTCGCAGCAAGGGGAAGAGCATCGTCGAACATGCCATCACCCCAGTTCAAGTGCTGCTGACAGGCAACTTGCTCACAGGGCGTTCACAGATCCTACAAAGCCTGTGCGATCAGTCCACCGCGAATTCGGCCGCGACGGCCTCGGCGATCTGAACGGCGTTCAGTGCGGCACCTTTGCGCAGATTGTCGCCGCACACGAAGAGCTCCAGGGCCCGTTCGTCGTCCAGCGCCCGCCGCACACGCCCGACCCAGGTCGGGTCGGTCCCCACGACATCGGCGGGCGTCGGGTAGTCCCCGGCCGCCGGATCGTCGTACAGCACCACACCGGGCGAGGTCGCCAGGATCTCGTGCGCCCGCGCGACGGTCACCTCGTTCTCGAACTTCGCGTGCACGGAGACGGAGTGCGCGGTCACGACGGGCACGCGCACACAGGTCGCCGACACCCGCAGCTCCGGCAGTCCCAGGATCTTGCGGGTCTCCTCGCGGACGCGGAGCTCCTCCGAGGACCAGCCGCCCTCCCGCAGCGACCCGGACCAGGGCACCACGTTCAGCGCCAGCGGGGCCGCGAAGGGACCGCCGTCGTCCCCGACGGCCCGGCGCACATCACCGGGGCTGTCGCCCAGTCGCGTACCGGCGACGAGCGACAGCTGGCCGCGCAGGGCGGTGACGCCGTCCTGTCCGGCGCTGCTGGCGGCCTGGTACGCGGAGACGACCAGCTCGCTCACCCCGAACTCGGCGTGCAGCGCGCCCACCGCGACGATGAGCGCGAGCGTGGTGCAGCCGGGACTCGCGACGATGCCGCGCGGGCGCGCCCGTACGGCATGGGGGTTGATCTCGGGGACCACCAGAGGCACGTCCGGATCCATCCGGAAGGCCGCCGAGTTGTCCACCACGACGGCGCCCTTGGCGGCGGCGATCGGCGCCCACTGGGCGGCGACCTCCTCCGGCACCAGGAAGAGCGCGACGTCGACGCCCTCCAGGGCGTCCTCATCGAGCGCGAGCACCTCGGTCTCCTCGCCGCGCACGACCGGCCTGCGGCCGGCCGAGCGCTTCGAGGAGATCAGGCGTACATCGCCCCAGACGTCCGCGTGCTGCGACAGGATCTGGAGCATCACCGCACCGACGGCTCCGGTCGCTCCGACGACCGCGAGTGTCGGTTTGCGGTTCATCGCGCGGTCACCGCCCGGTGCCTCCGTAGACGACGGCTTCGTCGGAGTCGCTGTCCAGCCCGAAGGCGGTGTGGACGGCGCGGACGGCCTCGTTGACGTCGTCGGCACGGGTGACGACCGAGATGCGGATCTCGGAGGTCGAGATCAGCTCGATGTTCACGCCCGCGTCGGAGAGCGCCTCGAAGAAGCCGGCCGTGACGCCCGGGTTCGTCTTCATGCCGGCGCCGACGAGGGAGATCTTGGCGATCTGGTCGTCGTAGCGCAGCGACTCGAAGCCGATGAGGGTCTTCTGCTTCTCCAGGGCGTCGATGGCCTTGCGGCCCTCGGCCTTGGGGAGCGTGAAGGAGATGTCGGTGAGGCCGGTGGACGCGGCGGAGACGTTCTGCACCACCATGTCGATGTTGACCTCGTTGTCCGCGATGGTGCGGAAGATCGCGGCGGCCTCGCCCGGCTTGTCCGGGACTCCGACGACGGTGATCTTCGCCTCGGAGGTGTCGTGGGCGACACCGGAGATGATGGCCTGCTCCACCTTGCGGTCCCCTCGCGGTTCGTTGCTGACCCACGTGCCCTGGAGCCCCGAGAACGAGGACCGGACGTGGATCGGGATGTTGTAACGGCGTGCGTACTCGACGCACCGGTGCAGCAGCACCTTGGACCCGGAGCTCGCGAGCTCCAGCATGTCCTCGAAGGAGATCCAGTCGATCTTCCGGGCCTTCTTCACGACCCGGGGGTCGGCGGTGAAGACACCGTCGACATCGGTGTAGATCTCGCACACCTCGGCGTCGAGCGCCGCGGCGAGCGCGACGGCGGTCGTGTCCGACCCGCCGCGCCCGAGGGTGGTGATGTCCTTCTTGTCCTGGGACACACCCTGGAACCCGGCGACGATGGCGATGTTGCCCTCGTCCAGCGCGGTGCGGATCCGGCCCGGCGTGACATCGATGATGCGCGCTTTGTTGTGGACCGAGTCGGTGATGACACCTGCCTGGCTGCCCGTGAACGACTGGGCCTCGTGGCCCAGGTTTTTGATCGCCATGGCCAGCAGCGCCATGGAGATCCGCTCCCCGGCGGTCAGCAGCATGTCGAACTCACGCCCGGCAGGGATCGGGGATACCTGCTCGGCGAGATCGATCAACTCGTCCGTCGTGTCGCCCATCGCCGAAACCACGACGACCACCTGGTGGCCGTTCTTCTTGGCATCGACGATTCGCTTGGCGACGCGCTTGATGCCTTCGGCATCGGCAACGGAGGAGCCTCCGTACTTCTGCACGACAAGGCCCACGTGCGCTCCTCGCTCAGTCCGTTTTGCGGTCGGCTCAGTCTAACGAGCGGCCGGGAATCGCCCCTGCTCTATCACATCGTGAGATGTCCCGCTCAGTCCGTGATCATCACAGATGGCGTCACGGCCGCTCGGGCTGGCACCTGCCCCGGCGGGACGGCACTACGCGCAATGTGGGGCGGGTCACTCGGGACGGCGTCGCGTTCCGGCCGACGCCGCGTCGGCCCCGGCGCCCTCGCAGTCCCGGCGGTCCCCGGCGGCCCCGGCGGTCAGCCGGAGAGCAGCCAGGGCCGCGGGGTTACGACGCCCAGCCGGAAGAGGTCCTTCCAGACCCTCTCCGTCAGGGGGTGCTCACCGCCCAGGACCCGCACGCAGTCGTCGAGCGTCTCCTTCATCAGCGGGACCGTCCGCTCGCGGCCGGCGGCGTGGGCGCACATGATGGCCAGGTGATGGCGCGCCCGGAGGGTGTCGACGTGCTCCGGGCCGTTCAGCCGGACGCGATCGGCGACCAGACGCTCGCACAGCCCGACCGCGCGTTCCTTCTGCCCGGCGCGCAGGCACGCCTGGGCGAGGAAGCCCCGGGAGGCCAGCGTGGCCGGGTGGTCCGCGCCCAGGACCCGGGTCCGGCCGGCCAGCGTGCGCTCGTGCAGTGCGACCCCTCGCTCCGGGGCGCCGGAGTACGTGTACGCCTGGGCGAGCCGGCCGGCCGACCGGAGGGTGGCCGGGTGGTCCGGGCCCAGCGCCCGGAGCCGGTGCGCCAGCGTCCGCTCGTGGAGCGGGACCGCCCGGCGGGCCTGGTGCGAGGTCATGTACGCGTGGGCCAGGACGTTCCGCGCCTGCACCGTGTCCGCGTGCCACTCGCCCCGGGTCCGCTCGCGGTGGGCGAGCCAGCGCTCGGCGTAGCCCACCGCCTGGGCGTTCCCCCGCAGCATCAGCAGAAAGCCGCCGGCCCAGCCGAGCAGCCGGTCGACGGCGTCATCAGCCGCGGCGGCGTCGATGGTGCCGGCGGGGGTGCCGGCGGCGTCGGCGGCCCCGTCGGCGTCGGTGGTGGCGCTGCCCGGTTGACGGTCGAGGAGGGCGTCGACATGCGGCAGCAGGGCATGCCCGAGCTTCCGGGCCCCCGTGTCCCGCCCGCTCCTCGGGGCCAGGCCGGTCAGGGCCTCGACGGCGAAGACATACGCCTCGGCGATGTCCCCGGCCCGGCGGTGGGGGTCCTCCGCGTCGGCCGTACGGGCCAGCGCCTGCACCAGCCGGTGCAGCGACACCGTCGTACCGTCCTCGTGCAGGGTCAGCATCGAGTGGGCCGCCAGGCGGCGCAGCGCCCGCAGGACGGCGGGCAGGGGGGCGAGGCCGTTGAGCAGGGCGCGCGGGACGGCGTCGGGGGCGTACCAGGCGAGGACGCGCAGGATGCGGCCCGTGAGGGGGTCGTCGGCGAGGCGGTCCAGGGTGAGGCGCCAGACGCGGGCGACGGTACGGCGGCCGTCGCTGGCCTCGGGGGCGTCCGCGTAGAGGTCGGCCGGGTACGCGGTGAGCAGGTCCAGATACGCGCGGGGGGTCACCGCCGCCTCGGCGCAGTACGCGGCGGCCTGCTCCACCGCGAGCGGCAGGCAGCCGAGTGCGGCGCAGAGCTCGTCGGCGCCGTCCGTCGGCCGGGGACCGCCATGGGTGGCTATGCGGGTGAACAGGTCGACGGCCTCGGCGGGTTCGAGGATGTCCAGGACGACCGGCCGGGCGCCCACCGTGTGCCAGTGGTGCGCCAGACGGCTGGTGATGAGGAAGTGCCCCTTCGTCGTGCGGGCGAGCAGGGGTGCGACATCGGCGAGGTCCGAGACGTTGTCCAGGATCAGCAGCCAGCCCTCGTAGGCACCGAGCCACCGGATCGCGTACGCCCGCAGCGCGTCCTGGTTCAGGGACCCGGCCAGGGCCGGCTGGAGCGCGACGGCCAGCTGGGCCAGTCCGGCGTCCAGGTCCGCCGGTGTCTCGGCCGTGATCCACCACACCGGATTGTGGTCGCCGGTCCGGGTCGCCGCCCAGTGTGCCGCCAGGGTCGACTTGCCGATGCCGCCCAGACCGTGCACGGCCTGCACCACGACGCCCCGGGTGTCGCGCAACGCCTCGTCGAGCAGGGCGAGTTCACGTCCGCGTCCGACGAAGAGCCCATCGCGGCCCGGGAGGTTCACCAGGGAGGGCGGGCACGCGGAGAGTTCCAGCGCCTCGGGCGGGATCATCGTCGCGTGGTCCACCTGGGTGACGTGATCGCCTGTGATGACCCGGCCGATGGAGCCGCCCGCGGCGACCGAGCGGTCGCCCGACGCGGCGGTCACGCGTCGCCCGTCGAGGCGCTGCCGATGTCACCGCCCGCGGCGACCGAACGGTCCCCGGACGCGACGACCGGCCGCTCGGGCCTCGTCGCGGCCGGGGGCCCCGCCGGCGCCGCGGACCCCGACGGCCCCGCGGGCCCCGTGGCGGCACCCGGACCCGGCGGTGCGGCGTCCCCGGTGGTGACCGCGCCGATGGAGCCGCCCGCGGCGACCGCACGGCTGCCCGAGGCGGTGACGGCGGCGGCCGGAGGATCCGCCGGGGGACCGGGCGCGGAACTCCCCGGCCCGCGGCCGGACCGCGCCCACAGCGACAGGCCGAGGCCCGCCGCCGCGAGGACCGCCCCCGCCACGCTCGCCACCTGGTCGGCCCTGCCCAGATCGGTGACGGCCACGGCGATCAGGGCACCCACGCCCGCCGCACCGAGACCGAGACCGATACCGGCACCGACGCCTGTCCCCGTCGCCCGCCACCGCCTCATGGGCATGAGGATGGCAGGTGGGCGGGACCGTGCGCCCCCGGTTCAGCGGACCCGCCCACCTCAGGGGTGGCGAGCGCCTTCCCCGCGCCGTCCGGGAGGCGCGCGACGACGAGGACCCGGTCGCGGGTGACCGCGCGACCGGGTCCGGGGCCGTCGGGAACGACCGGGGCGACCGGCCCGTGACTACGGGCCGGTGCGGATGCCCAGCGGTCCGAGGATCTCGCGGGCCATCACCCGGCCCGCCTCCTCCTCCAGGGCGTCCTCCGGCAGGTCCTCGTCGGTGTCCAGGCCGTCCAGCTCCGCCAGCGGCTGGTCGAGCCGGACGTGCGAGACGAGGGACTGGAGGGCGCGCAGGGTCGCGGAGGCCGTCGGGCCCCAGTTGGAGAAGTAGGAGAACTGCCACCACCACAGCGCCTCCGTGGTGCGGCCCGCCCGGTAGTGGGCCAGCCCGTGGCGCAGGTCCATGACGATGTCGGCCAGGTTGTCGGAGATCCGGCACGGCACGGGTGCCTTGCGCGGCTCGTACGGGTCGAAGACCTCCGAGAAGACGTCCACCGGGTCGAGCATGGCCGCGAACCGCATCCGCAGCTCGTCGACGTCCACATCGGGTCCGGTGTCCGGCTCGTACCGCTCCTCCGGGAGGATGTCCTCGTGGGCGCCCAGCCGGCCGCCCGCCAGCAGCAGCTGGGAGACCTCCAGGAGCAGGAAGGGCACGGCACTGTCGGGCTCGTCGCCCTTGGCCACTTCCGTGGTGGCGACGATGAAGGACTCGATCGAGTCGGCGATCTGGACCGCGAAGCTGTCGGGGTCCAGGCTGTGCGCGTGGAGTGTGGCGTCAGACATCGAGGAGTCGTCTCCCTTCGAACGCGCGGCCGAGCGTGACCTCGTCGGCGTATTCCAGGTCTCCGCCAACGGGAAGTCCGCTGGCGAGGCGAGTGACCTTCAGCCCCATGGGTTTGATCATCCGCGCCAGGTACGTCGCGGTGGCCTCCCCCTCCAGGTTCGGGTCGGTCGCCAGGATCAGCTCGGTGACCGTGCCGTCCGCGAGGCGCGCCAGCAGTTCACGGATCCGCAGGTCGTCCGGGCCGACGCCCTCGATCGGGCTGATCGCGCCGCCGAGCACGTGGTAGCGCCCCCGGAACTCACGCGTCCGCTCGATCGCGACGACGTCCTTCGGTTCCTCGACCACGCAGATGACCGTGTCGTCCCGACGCGGGTCCCGGCAGATGCCGCACCGCTCCTCCTGCGCGACGTTGCCGCACACGGCGCAGAACCGGACCTTGTCCTTGACCTCCAGGAGGGCATGGGCGAGACGGCGTACGTCGGTGGGCTCGGCCTGCAGGATGTGGAAGGCGATCCGCTGCGCGCTCTTGGGCCCGACGCCGGGCAGCCTGCCCAGTTCGTCGATGAGGTCCTGAACCACGCCTTCGTACAACGGAACGCCTCTCCTGGAGTGCTGTGATGCTTACGGTAATTGCTGAGGGTGCGGGTTAGAAGGGCCTGCCGTGACGGGTCACTGCCGGTCACCGGACGATTCACCGGCCGGAAACCGCGCCGTCACCCCGCCGGTCACGGACGGGGCCCGCCCGGAGGGAGGGCGCTCAGAAGGGCAGACCCGGCATACCGCCCAGCCCCTGGGCCAGCGGGCCGAGCTTGGTCTGCTGGAGCTGCTGCGCGTTCTCGTTGGCGGCCTGGACGGCGGCGACGACGAGGTCGGCGAGGGTCTCGGTGTCCTCCGGGTCCACCGCCTTCGGGTCGATGACCAGGCCGCGGAGCTCGCCCGAGCCGGTGACCGTGGCCTTCACCAGGCCGCCACCCGCCTGGCCCTCGACCTCGGTCCTCGCCAGCTCCTCCTGGGCGCGGGCGAGGTCCTGCTGCATCTTCTGGGCCTGCTGGAGGAGCTGCTGCATGTTGGGCTGGCCACCACCGGGAATCACGGTCACTCCTGGCATTTTCGACGACGAATGTTCGGTAAGCCGAGCCTACGTGGTCGCCAGGCGGCCCGCTCCATCCGCCCGGTTTCACCTGTTCGGGTGAGAAACCGGCGCCGCCTCCACCCGATCAAGCCCCTCTTGCGGGCGGAATAACCCGCATTTCGCGCCTCGGGCCCGCCATTCGGCGGTAGGAAGGGCGTGCGCACGGCTCCAGCACGAGTACGCAACCGGGCGTCGCACATCACGCATTGTCACGCAGAGCGCAGAGGAGTGCCCCGGTGACCCAGCCGGAGATGCAGCCCGGGGGCCCGGCCCGGGGGGAGGGCGACAGCCCGGAGCGGAACGGCGGCGATCTGACCGGGCGCCCGTTCCCGCTCGGTGACTGGGGAGAACCGGCCGAGCGCCTGGACGAGCTCTACCGGTGGGCCGAGACCCATGCGCTGCGCACGGCCGACTGGTACCTCTCCGACCGGGTCCACAAGCGCCGGTTCGCACAGATACTGCGGGCCGCCACGGCACTGGGCGTGATCATCGGGGCCGCGCTGCCCCTGATGGACGTGACGGGCGCGCTGGAGGGCGCGTCGGGGTGGGGGTACGTCGCGCTGCTGCTGGCCGCCGCGTGCGTCGCCTGCGACCGGTACTTCGGGCTGACGTCCGGCTGGATGCGGGACGTCGCCACGGCGCAGGCGGTACAGCGGCGGCTTCAGGCGCTCCAGTTCGACTGGGCGTCGGAGAGCGTTCGCGAGGTGCTGGGCCCGGCGGAGGGCACGGCCAGCGAGGCGGCGGAACGGTGCCTGGGGGTGCTGCGGCGGTTCTCGGAGGACGTCACGGAGCTGGTGCGGGCGGAGACGGCGGACTGGATGGTGGAGTTCCGCTCGGGGCCGACGCCGCTGGTGACACAGTCGACGCTGTCGGCCCCGCCGCGGCCGGACCACGCCCACCCGTCGGGCCGTTTCCCGCTGCCGCCGGGCACGCGGCCGAACATGCCCCGCCAGCGGCCGCCGGAGCCGCGCTGAGCCGGGCGGTGCGGCGGGCCGGGCACGAGGCCCGGCCGGACGGGCGTCATGAGCGGTGCGTCAGCGCCCTGGTGAGGATCGGGGGAAGCAGGTCACGCGCCAGCCGGCGCAGCGCCGGGGCCCGTCGGCGGGCGGCGGGAGCGGACCCCGCGGCGCCGGAAGCGTCCGCCGGGGCGGCGGCCGGGGCCGGAAGGGGATCCGCGGCCGGGGCCGCCGGGTAGCGGGAGCGGGGCGTCCACGGGCGCCGGGTGCCCCGTGGCTTGAGACGGATCAGCGGTGCGCCCGCCACGTCCTCGACGCCGTGCCACACGTCCGTACGCGACTCCAGCCGGCGCAGCAGTGCCTCCTGGAGCGGGGCGGGGTCTCCCCAGGTGCCGTACAGCTTGGTGCCGGTCAGGCACACCGGGCGCAGCCCGCCCGAGGCGACCGCGCCCCAGACCGCCGCGGCGACGCCGGGGCAGTGCTCGGCACGGTAGTCGTCGAAGGCCACGATGCCGTCCGCCGCCAGCAGCAGCCGCGCCGACTCGACGTCGCCGTGCACGTGCTCGTACAGGTGCGAGGCGTCGACGTGGACGAAGCGGCAGCTGCCGGGGCGGACATGGCCGGTGATCAGCGACGTGGGGGCCTGGACCACCGTCGGCAGGGTGTCGTGGAAGGACAGGTAGTTGGTCTCGAAGGCGCGGCGGGTGAGGGTGGCGTACGAGCGTTCCATCTCCGCGCCGTTGGAGGCGTCCGGTGCGGGGGAGTCGAACAGGTCGCAGACCGTGAACGACTCCCCCTCCGCCCGGTAGTAGCCCGTGAAGATCGCGCTCTTGCCCAGATAGGCGCCGAGTTCCAGCAGGTCACCGCGGATACCCGCGTCCCGCTGGCCGGTCAGGAACCAGTCGAACAACAGCTGGTCGACCGGCCCGAACCAGCCTTTGACGTCGGAGTAGGAGGAGACGTGCGCAGGGGTCTGTGACATGGCTCGGTCCTAGTGGACCGAGGTGTCCGGCACCTTACGGTCAACTGAAGATGATCATGGAGCCTTGGCCCAGGCTCCGTGTCGCCGCCGCGTGCAGGCCCAGCCAGACGTGCCGCTCGCGGGCGAAGGGACTCTCGTCGTACGGGATGGGGCCCGCCGGCTCCTCCAGGGAGGTGGGGCGCTCCGGGGGCCGGGGGGCGGCCGGCGGGTTCACCGGGTCGATGCCGATGGACGGGGCGACGTACTCCAGTTCGCGCAGCAGCCCCTGTGCGGAGCCCAGCGGACCGCCGCCCTCCAGGAGCTCCTCGTTGGACAGCGGGGCGGGGAAGTCCACGGGGACGTAGGCGCCCGCGTGGTCGTAGTGCCACACCAGGTGGGACTGCTGGGCCGTGGACTCGAACATCTCCAGCAGCTGCTCGTAGTCGCCGCCCAGCTCGTCGACCGGGGTCACGGCCAGGCCGCAGATCTGGAGCAGGTAGGCGCGGCGCAGGAAGTGCAGGGCGTCGTAGTCGAAGCCGGCGACCGGCGCCACGTCACCCGACAGCCCCGGCATGTAGGCGAAGACGGGGACGGTCGGCAGACCGGCCTCGGTGAGGGCCTTGTCGTAGGCGGCGATCTCTTCCGCGAAGGGATTGTCGGGGCTGTGGCACAGCACGTCGACGAGGGGGACCAACCACAGGTCACAGGCCAAGGGAGACTCGCTCTCCTTCAGTTCCGAACGGTCGGGACAGCGTAATGCGGTGTGCACGCTCCGCACAGGAGCGGGTACGGGTCCGTGCTTCCGCCCGCGCGAGGACGGGACCTCAGCGCCCGGTGCGGCGGGTGTGACGCCTGGGCGCGGTGCGCACAGGCGCCCCGCCCGGCCGGGACGGGCAGTGCGGGCGGTGCGGGCGGCGCCGGCGGGCCGGTCGACGCGGGCGATGAGGCCGGTGCTCCGGTTCGGTCGGCGGCCGGGTCGAGGGAGGGGTCGAGGAAGGGCTCGTGGGGCGGGTCGAGGGGTGGGCAGGCGGTCGGGCCGGCGGTGGGACCGGCGGTGGGGTCAGTGCAGGTCCCATACCCACACACCGCCGATCCGCTCACCGGGCCGCCCCACCAGCTTGGACACGGTCTCGTAAAGCGCCGCCTGGTGGTACTGGGGTTCCATGACGAGGACCCCCGCCCGCCAGTGGTCCAGATCCCTGCGCCACTCCTCCTGCCACCGGGGTTCCAGGTCGTAGACGGTGCCGGTACGGCTCACATCGCGCAGCAGGCTGGAGGCGAACCGGGGCGGGGCGCCGTAGATGCCGGTGCGGTCCTCGCCGTACGGCCCGTTGAAGTAGCCGCCGGGCAGCGGGAAGCCGAAGCCGGACGTCGTCTGCCAGTGCAGGGCGTCGGCGCTCCCCGGGTCCGGCACGGGGACCGGGACCAGCGACTCCCCCGGCCCCAGGTACCTGCGGTAGGTCTCGTACGCGACGAAGCCCGGGACGGGCGGCCGCTCCCGTACCGGATAGGGGGTCGGCAGGACCGGCACCAGGGAGGCCGCCACCGCCGCCAGGCCCACGAGCCGGTTCGTGCGCGAACGGGACGCCGCCAGGCGGTCCACCGCCAGCGCGACCAGCACGCCGAGCAGCGGTGCGCAGACCATCGCCACCCGCGACTCGATGACCGACTCGAACAGCGGCCGGTCGGCCAGCAGCCGCCACGGGCCGGGGAGGACCACCTCGGTGAACGGGACGCGCACGCGCCGCCCCAGCGAGAGCCAGGCGGCGGCCAGCAGGGCGCACGTCAGCGCCTTCACCAGCGGCAGGCGCCACAGGCGCAGGACGACGGCGAAGGTGAGCGCGGTGAGGGGCCAGCCGTAGAAGGCGTTCTGCTCGGTCCGGTTGAGGGCCAGCCGGTCGGCCCGCGCGTCGTCGCCCAGGAGCGAGCGGCCGGAGAACTCCAGGAACGCGAGCGGGCTGTTGCCGGCGTGGGGACCGTGCAGCACGCTGTGGTAGCTCTGCGGGCCGAAGAACTGCCAGTACAGCGGGAAGGCGACGAGCGGCAGGCAGACGGCCGCCGCGATGCCGAGACCCTTCAGCAGCGGACGCCACGCCGCTCGCGCCACATCGCGGCGGAAGAGCGCGTGGAAGAAGGCGAAGAGCGTCATGCCCACCACGGCGAGCAGCAGCGCCTCCTCGCCGAGGAAGATCTGGTAGGCCGCGAAGAGCCCGAGCAGCACCCCGTCCCGTACCACCGCACGGCCCTCGCACAGCCGCAGCGCCCGGTCGATGAGCAACGGGATCATGAAGAGCAGCAGGAAGTTGGGGTGGGCGTTGCCGTGGGAGATCATCGGCGGCGCGAACGCGGCCAGGGCGGCCCCGACGGCGGCGGCCGCCCTGCGGCGCACCACCCGCCGGGCCAGCAGCCAGTACCAGGAGCAGGCCGTCGCGGTCAGGCCCACCGTCAGCACCAGCGCCCAGGTGACGGTGGGACCGAGGGCGAGCGTGACGGGCGTGAAGGGCACGGAGACGCCCAGCATGACGGTGTTGGCCATCAGGTTGACGCCGTCGGGATGGTTCTGGGCGGTCGTGAAGAGCGGGTTGCGCAGGTGGACGACGTTGTCGGCGGTGACCGCGAAGAACCACTCCCACTGGTTCTGGTCCTGGCCCGCGTCGGCGAGGTAGGCCCGGTCCAGGTCCGCCCAGAGCCCCTTGTAGAGCAGCAGGGAGGCGAGGGCGTAGACCCCGACGACCACCAGGTCCGCGGGCCGGACGGACCGGATCCGCAGCAGGGCGAGCTCGCCGAGCATCCGCGCGTAGTCGAGCGGGCGGACCTTGGAACCGTCCTGGTGGGCCCAGCGCACCGGCACCTCGGACACCGGCCACCCCGCCCGCCGGAAATGGCGCAGGACCTCGACGTCGATGCCCCAGCCGTTCAGCCGGGAGTCCGCGAAAGCGGCCCGTGCCTTGTCCCCGTCGAACAGCTTGAAGCCGCACTGGGTGTCCTGGACGCCGGGCACCGCGACCGCGCGTATGAGCCGGTTCCCCGAGCGGCCGAGCCACTCCCGCAGCCGCCGCTGACGGACCTCGATGCGGGAGTCGGGGTGGGCGCGTGAGCCGATCGCCGCCGCCGCGTCCCGCGCCGTCATCTCCTCGTCCAGCCGGTCCAGCTCCTCGACCGGGGTGGCCTGGTCGGCGTCGGTGACCAGGACGCGGCGGCCGCGCGAGGCGAGGACGCCGATCCGCAGGGCGTTGCCCTTGCCACGGTTCGAGGGGCTGGTCACCAGCCGGACGCGGGGGTCGTCGGCGGCCGCCTCGCGCGCGATGCGCGCCGTGCCGTCGGTCGACCCGTCGTCGACGACGATCACCTCCCAGCCGTCCCAGCGGCCGGGGTCGGCGCACAGGTGGGCGCGGATCGCTTCGAGGGTCGGCCGCAGCCGCTCCTCCTCGTCGTACGCGGGGACGACGACCGACAGCGCGGTCACCGCTGCCGCCGCTCCACGTGGTCGGCCCATCTCAGCGCGTGCGCGTTGTAGGCGTCGATCACCGCGATCACCGCGTCGGGATCGGCCAGCGTGATCGCGTCGACCAGTTCCTCGTGGCCGCTCCACAGCCAGTCGCCTGGCCTGCGGTCGGCCCGCAGGTGCGGGACGGCGAACACCCATGCCTGGACGCGCAGCCGGTGCATGAACTCGGCGATGTAGCGGTTGGCGACGAAGCCGCCGAGCTCCCGCCAGAACCGCAGGTCGTAACCGATGAGGATGTCCAGGTCCCCGGCGCGCGCGGCGCGCGCGGCCTCCTCGGCCCGGCGCCGTATCGACACCAGCGGCGCCCCGTGCACGCCCTGCACGTTCAGCTCCCAGGTAACGCCGGGCGCACTGGTCCCGGCGGGGGTACTGGTCCCGGCGGGGGTACTGGTCCCGGCGGGTACGTCTGTCCCGGTGGGGGACTCGGGGGTCCGGGGGGCGACGACGGGGCGGTGGACACCGCGCACGGGCACGGTCCGGCCGGCCAGCCGCTGGAACACGCCGTCCACGACGAGCGAGCGGGCCTCGACCATGCCCCGGTAGTCGTCCACGGAGAACCGGTGGACCCGGAATCCCTTGTGCTGGTCGGAGTCGAGCAGGCCCTGGGCGCACAGGTCGACGAGCGCCTCGCGCACGGGGGTGGCCGAGACGCCGTACTGCTCGGCGATCTGCTTGACGGTGAATTCCTCACCGGGCTGCAAACGCCCAGCCAGCACCTCGTCACGGAGCGCGTCCGCGATCTGCTGCCGCAGGGTGTTGCGGGTCACAGCTCCGCTCGCGGGCATGGTCCTGGGCCCCCTCTGTCCGGTTCCGGACACCTTAAGCCAGCCGACGGGGACCATCGCCGGGATCGTGGGCCGGGGAGACCGGGACGGCAGGACGGCAGGACGCCGGGACGGCGCGGGGCACCCGGCCGCCGGGCGTCCACGGCGCCGTGGACGCCCGGGGGCCGGGTCCGGGGTTTCAGGACACCGTGTGCTCGTCGGCCACGGACAGCGCCGCGTCGAGCGCGGCGAGCCCCTCCTTGGCCTCCTCGTCCGAGACGTTGCAGGCGGGCACGGCGTGGGTGCGGTTCATGTTGATGAAGGGCCACAGGCCGTTCTTCTTGCAGGCCGCGCCGAAGGCGGCCATCGGGGCGTTCGCCTCGCCCGCCGCGTTGTACGGGACGAGCGGCTCGCGGGTCCCGGGGTCGCGCACCAGGTCCAGGGCCCAGAAGGCGCCCAGGCCGCGCACCTCGCCGACGGAGGGGTGGCGTTCGGCGAGCTCGCGCAGGCCGGGGCCGAGGATGTGCTCGCCGAGGTGGGCGGCCCGCTCGACGACCTTCTCGTCGGCCATGACCCGGAGGGTGGCGACGGCGGCGGCGCAGGCGAGCGGATGCCCGGAGTAGGTGAGGCCACCGGGGTAGGGGCGCCTGGCGAAGGTCTCGGCGATCGCCCCGGAGATGGCGACACCGCCCAGCGGTACGTAACCGGAGTTGACCCCCTTCGCGAAGGTGAGCAGGTCGGGGACGACGTCGAAGTGCTCGGCGGCGAACCACGCGCCGGTGCGGCCGAAGCCCGCCATGACCTCGTCGAGGACGAAGACGATGCCGTACCGGTCGCAGATCTCGCGCACCCCGGCGAGGTAGCCGGGCGGCGGCGGCATGATCCCGGCCGTGCCCGGCACGGTCTCCAGGATGATCGCGGCGACGGTCCCCGGCCCCTCGAAGGCGATCGTGTCCTCAAGGTGCTGAAGGGCCCGCGCGCACTCCTCGGCCTCCGTCGTCGCGTAGAACGGCGAACGGTAGAGGAACGGCGCCCAGAAGTGGACCACACCGGCGGACGCCGTGTCGGAGGCCCAGCGGCGGGGGTCGCCCGTGAGGTTGATCGCGGTGGACGTGGCGCCGTGGTAGGAGCGGTAGGCGCTGAGCACCTTCGGGCGGCCGGTGTGCAGCCGGGCCATCCGGATGGCGTTCTCGACGGCCTCGGCGCCGCCGTTGGTGAAGAAGATCTTGTCCAGGTCGCCGGGGGTCCGCTCGGCGATGAGGCGCGCGGCCTCGGAACGGACGTCGATGGCGAACGCCGGCGCGAAGGTCGTCATCTTCGCCGCCTGCTCCTGAATGGCGGCGACCACCTTGGGGTGCTGGTACCCGATGTTGGTGTAGACGAGGCCGCTGGTGAAGTCGAGGTAGCGGTTGCCGTCGTAGTCCCAGAAGTACGCCCCCTCGGCGCCGGCGACGGCGAGCGGGTCGATCAGTTCCTGGGCGGCCCAGGAGTGGAACACGTGCGCACGGTCGGCGGCCTTGACTGCGGCGCCGGCCTGAGGATCGGCATGAGGGGTCATGCGGCCCAGGGTAGGGAGGCCCGGGCGGTCGCCGACATGGCCATCCTGTATGGCGTGGGCCTCATCGGTCGGCATGGTGTCGGGGCCGGCATCGCGACGGGCTCACGACGCGGTCCGGGACGCGCGGGGCCGTGCCCCGGCGCGCGGGCACGAGGGCCCGAGGGCGGGGGCCCGGCGGGGGCCCGAGGCCAGGGGCGGGACAGCGGGCGAAAGAGCCCCCGCACACACGACGGCGGAAGACCCGCACGCGGGGGGCGGGGGTCCGGCGCGGGCGCCAGGGAGGAGAACGGAGGGCGTGAAGCGGGAGGGCGAACGCGGCGTCCGGAGGAAGCCTCCGCCATTAACCTGATGATCTTTGCTTTGCACAGAGCGCAAACGGGGGTTTGGCGAGATGGCTGTGACATTGCCCGACTGGGCGGACACACTGCTGGACGTGGTCGGGGTGAACTGGCCGAATGTGGACGAGGACGCCTACCAGGACATGGCGGACACCCTGCGGGAGTTCGCCGACGACCTGGAGGACGACGGCCAGCTGGCCAACAACCACGTCCAGCGCCTGCTGTCCTCGGGCCACGGCGAGGCCCTCGACGCCCTGAACGAGCACTGGGGCAAGGTCAAGGGCAAACACATCAAGGACATCGCCTCGGCCGCCCGCACCATCGCCGGAGCACTCGACCTGGCCGTCACCGCCATCGAGACCATGAAGACCAAGGCCGTCGTCGAGCTGGGCATCCTGGCCGGACAGACCGGCCTGGCGCTCGCCCTGATCCCCGTCACCGGCGGCCTGTCCGCCCTCCTGGGCGCGGGCGCCGTCGCGTTCACCAAGAAGACCCTCCTGCGCCTGATCACCGAGGCCATGGAAGAGGCCGTCGCCCACATCGTCACCGCGATGACCGAACCCGCCGTCGCCGCCCTGGAGAACCTGGCCGCCGACCTCGTCGTCCAGCTCGGTGCCACCGCCATGGGCCTCCAGGACGGCGTCGACGTCGACCAGGCCGCACAGGCCGGCAAGGACGGCTTCAAAGAGGGCGTCCAGACCTCCAAGGACTCCATGCACCTCGCCTCCGCAGGCACCGGCGCGGGCGGTGGCGGTGGCGGCAAGGGCGGCGGCAAGGGCTTCCACATCGAGCACGCCGAGCACGACCACGCCGGCACCCAGCTCAACGGCGTCAGCATCGCCATCCACGGCAAGACCACCGGCAAACTCACCAGGGCCAAGTCCCACCAGGGCCGCAACAAGGGCCGCGACGAGATCGCCGACGCCCTCGACCCCGTCATCGAGAAGGCCATGGCCGCCCTCGTCAAATCCACCAGGACCATGGGCGACCACGTCGGCAAGACCCTCCCCAAGGCCGTCAAACAGATCTCCAAGGACCACAAGGACAACGACGACGACATCCGCGCCCGCCTCGCCAAGGAGAACAAGAAGGACGACGACGGACACGGCGGGAACAGGGGCGGAGGCCCGCAGAGCAGGGGCAAGGGCCCCGACGGGCTCTCCGGCGCCCGGAACAACACCCGTCTCAACAGCGTGGCGCTGTCCAACACCACGTGTGTGGGCGACCCGGTGGACGTGGCCACCGGCGAGGTGCTGCTGCCGCAGACCGATCTCCAGCTGCCCGGCACGCTCCCGTGGGCCTTGCGCCGCACCCATCTGTCGGAGTACCGCTACGGCCAGTGGTTCGGGCGCAGCTGGGCCTCCACCCTCGACGAGCGGGTCGAGCTGGACCTGTCCGGCGGCGCGGTCTGGGCCCGGGAGGACGGCTCCCTGCTCGTCTACCCCGCGCTGCCGACCGCCGCGCGACCGGAGGTCTCCCCCGTCGAGGGCCATGACCTGCGCCTGGCCCGCCACCAGGCACCCGACGGGGAGCTGGAGTTCTCGGTCACCGACCCGGCCACCGGCCTGACCCGCCGCTTCTCCCCCGCCCACCCCCACGAGACGCTGCGCTACTGGCTGTGGGCCGTCGAGGACCGCAGCGGCAACCGGGTCGAGATCGTCCGCGCGGCGGACGGCATGCCCGTCTCCGTGGTCCACACGGGCGGCTACGAGGTGACCGTCACCGGGGACCGCGAGAAGGGGCGGGTCACCGGTATCGCCCTGCGCACGCCCGACGGTTCCGTGCCGGTGGCCGGCTACGGCCACGACGAACAGGGCCATCTGACCGAGGTGGTCAACTCGTCCGGGCTGCCGCTGCGCTTCACCTACGACCCCGAGGGCCGCATCACCTCGTGGACGGACCGCAACGGTTCCGCCTACCGGTACGAGTACGACGGGCAGGGCCGGGCCGCCCGCACGGTCGGTCCCGACGGCATCCTCACCGCCTCCTTCCGCTACGACACCGAGGCCCGGCGCACCCACTTCACCGACTCCACCGGCGCGACCCGCGTCTTCCAGCTCAACGAGCGGTACCAGATCGTCGCCGAGACCGACCCGCACGGGCACACCGTCCACCGGTCCTGGGACCGCCGGGACAACCTGCTGGCCCGCACGGACGCCCTGGGCCACACCCTGCGGATCCACTACGACGACGCGGCGAACCCGGTCACGGTCTCCCACCCCGACGGGCTCGTCTCCACCGCCGTGTACAACGCGCTCGGCCTGCCCACCGAACTGACGGGCCGCGACGGCTCCGTCTGGCGGCAGACCTTCGACGAGCGTGGCCATCGCACCGCGTTCACCGACCCGTCCGGTGCCACGACCCGCTACGCGCGTGACGCGTCGGGCCACCTCACCGGGGTGGTCGACGCCCTGGGCCAGGAGACCCGGATCCGCTGCGACCGGGCGGGGCTCCCCGTCGAGTTCACCGACCCGGCGGGCGCCGTCACCCGTTTCGTACGGGACGCGTTCGGCCGTCCCGTCGAGATCACCGGGCCGCTCGGCGCCGTCACCCGGCTCACCTGGTCGACCGAGGACCGGCTGCTGCGCAGGACGGGCCCGGACGGCGGCGAGGAGAGCTGGGCGTACGACGGCGAGGGCAACTGCGTCCGGCACACCGACGCCACCGGCGCCACCACCCGCTTCGAGTACACCCACTTCGACCTGCTGGCCGCGCGGGTCGCCCCCGACGGCACCCGCCACACCTTCACCCACGACACCGAGCTCCGGCTCACCGAGGTCACCAACCCACAGGGGCTGACCTGGCGTTACACCTATGACGCGGTGGGCGACCTGATCTCGGAGACCGACTTCGACCGGCGTGTCCTCGGCTACTCCTACGACGCGACCGGCCGTCTCGCCGCCCGGACCGGCCCGCTCGGCGACACCACGCGCTACGAGCGGTCCCCGCTCGGCCATGTCGTGCGCAAGGACGCGGCGGGCGCCGTCACGACCTACGCCTACGACCCCTCCGGGCGGCTCGTACGGGCGACCGGGCCCGATTCGGAGGCCTCCTGGGAGCACGACGTGCTCGGGCGGGTGGTCTCCGAGACCGTCGACGGGCGCACCCTCACCCACGCGTACGACGCGCTGGGCCGCCGTGTGCGGCGCACCACGCCGACGGGAGCCGTCTCGACGTTCGCGTACGACAGCGCCGGCAACCGCACCGCGCTGTCCTCGTGCGGGCACGGCATCACCTTCGAGCACGACCCGGCCGGACGGGAGCTGGCCCGGCACTTCGGCGAGAACCTCAGCCTGGCCCACACCTTCGACGACCTCGGGCGCCTCACCGGCCAGCACCTCACCGCCGGGGAGCGGACCGTGCGGCGGCGCGCGTACACCTTCCGCGCGGACGGCCTGCTGGCGCAGGTGCGTGACGAGCACGCCGGGACGCGCAGCTTCGGTCTCGACCCGGCGGGCCGCGTCACCGCGGTGAGCGCCGACGGGTGGTCGGAGAGCTACGCCTACGACGACGCCGGCAACCAGACGTCCGCCGAGTGGCCCGCCGCCCACGCGGGTGCCGAGGCCACCGGCCCGCGCGAGTACTCCGGTACGCGGGTGACCTCGGCGGGCCGGGTCCGGTACGCCTACGACGCCGCCGGCCGCACGGTCCTGCGCCGTGCCAAGCGGCTGTCGGGCGGTTTCGACAGCTGGGCGTACACCTGGGACGCCGAGGACCGGCTGACCGCCGTCACCACGCCCGACGGCACCGTGTGGCGCTACCGCTACGACCCGCTCGGCCGCCGCAGCGCGAAGCAGCGCCTGGACGCCGACGGCCGGGTGCGGGAACAGGTGGACTTCACCTGGGACGGTACGACGCTCTGCGAGCAGACCACACGGGCGCCCGGGGTCGCCCACCCGGTCAGCCTCACCTGGGACCACGACGGGCTCCGGCCGCTGGCCCAGACCGAGCGCATCCTCTCCGCCGACGCGGCCCAGGAGGAGATCGACCGCAGGTTCTTCGCGATCGTGACGGACCTCTCCGGGGCGCCGACGGAACTCGTCGACCAGGACGGCGGGATCGCCTGGCGGGCCCGGACGACCGTGTGGGGCACCACCACCTGGCCCAGGGGCACCACCGCGTACACCCCGCTGCGCTTCCCGGGGCAGTACTACGACCCGGAGACCGGGCTCCACTACAACTACTTCCGCCACTACGACCCGGCCACCGCGCGCTACCTCTCCCCCGATCCGCTCGGACTGGCCGCGGCGCCCAACCCGGTCGCCTACGTCCACAACCCGCTCACCTGGGCCGACCCGCTGGGCCTCGCGCCGTACGAGGTCTTCTACCGCGTGATGGGCGCCAAGGAGTTCAAGAAGCTGGGGCCGAACGGTGAGATCACCCCGCGCGGCGAGAACTTCGTGACGCAGGAGAAGGAGTACGTCGTCGGCATCGCGGAACGGACCACCCGCAAGGGCGGCCGCAACGCGGACAAGTACACCCACTTCGTGCGCTACGAGATGGAGCCGGGCACCCGGGACGCCCTGATCGGCAACGGCCGGGGCTCCGGCGACAACAAGGACGCCATCAAGGAGGAGTTCGGCATCGATCTCGACGAGATCGGCGACAGCGACAAGTTCGTGCACGTCAAGATGGAGCGCGGCGGACTCAACTTCGGCCTGCGCGCCGAATCCGCCGACGTCTTCAACTCAAGAATCAAGGGCATGAGCCACAAGCCCCTCCCCCTGGACGAGTGAGCAACCGCATGACGGACGACAACACCATTCACCGCGTCGACTCCCTGCTGAAGGGCGGTTACATCGGCGCCGAGAAGGCCGCCGCCGTGGCGCGGGCCGAACCCCTGGCGGCCTCGCCGGCCGTCCTGGACTGGCTGGGCGTCTGTGCGGCCCGCGGCGAGTGGACCCGGTTCGGCCGCTTGGCGGCGCTGGCCGCCGAGCTGCACCCGCGGGGCCTCGGAGAGCTCCTCGCTCCCGTCATCGCGTCCGGCGAGGCGGGGGCGGTCCTGGAGGACCTGGTCGACATCGCGGGCCAGGTCCGGGCGGCCGCGGCCGTCCCGGCGCTGGCCGGGCTGATCGACTCCCGCGGGGAGACGGACGCGCCGTACTTCCCGCTCTGCGTGAAGTGCGTCGAGTCGCTGGGCGAGATCGGCACCGAGGAGGCGAACGCGGCCCTGCGCGCCGTGGCGACGGGCGCGTACCCGGACCCGCTGCGCTGGCACGCGGCCGTGGAGCTGGGCATCGAGGACGACCTCGGCTTCGACGAGGACGAGATGCTCGGCTGAGGGGTGCCGTGTCGATCAGGCCGGGCGGAGCCCGGGGCGCATTGACAACATGCTGTCATTGCGACAGCATGTTGTCATAGCTCGCATCGGAGCGTACAGGCATCGGAGGCCACCATGACCGGCACCACCACCCGCAAAACCGTTCATCTCGCCGTCTACGACACCCTGGCCGACTGGGAGACGGGACACACCACCGCCTGGCTGGCCCGGAGCGGGTACGAGATCAGGACCGTCGGCCCCACCGGGGCGCCGGTGACCACTCTCGGCGGGCTGCGCGTCACCCCGGACCTCGCCCTCCCCGACCTGCGCCCGGGGGACAGCGCGCTGCTGATCCTCCCGGGCGCCGACCTGTGGGACACCGGCGACGACCTCGCGCCCTTCGCCGCCACGGCCCGCGCGTTCCTCGAAGCCCGGGTGCCCGTCGCCGCGATCTGCGGCGCCACGGCCGGGCTGGCCCGCGAGGGTCTGCTCGACGAGCGCGACCACACCAGCGCCGTCTCCTTCTACCTCGCGGCCACCGGTTACCGGGGCGCGGACCACTACATCGACACGGACGCCGTCACCGACGGCGACCTGATCACCGCCGGGCCCACCGAGCCGGTCGCCTTCGCCCGTGAGGTCCTGGGGCGGATGGGCGCGTTCCAGGGCGAGAGGCTCGACGCCTGGTACCGGCTGTTCCACGACTCGGACGCCGCCGCCTTCGAGGTGCTGAACTCATGAGCCGCGCGGAACAGGACCTGCTCAGCCGTACCGCGCTGGGCGTCTTCCGGCTGAACGGCCAGTTCCTCGCCGCGTCGGAGGACCTGGCCCGGCCGGCCGGGCTCACCGCGGCCTGGTGGCAGGTTCTCGGCGCCGTACTGACCGAGCCGCTGCCCGTGGCCGGGATCGCCCGCGCGATGGGCATGACCCGGCAGGGTGTCCAGCGGGTCGCCGACCTGCTGGTGGCCGGTGGCCTCGCGGAGTACGCCCCGAACCCGGCCCACCGCAGGGCCAAGCTCCTCACGCCCACGGAAGCCGGGCGGGCGGCCGTCGCCGAGATCGAGCCCGGCCACGCGCAGCTGGCGGCCCGCCTCGCCGCCGAGCTGGGCGAGGACGGGTTCGCGGAGACCGCCCGGGTGCTGGAACGGCTCTCGCGGGCGCTCGACACCCTCGCGGGCGAGCGGGGCCGGCGGGACGAGGGTCCCGCCGGACGGCCGTGAAGGGGGCCGGAAGGCACCGCCGGAACCGGCGTCAGACGTCAAGCGGGCCCGGCCCCGGCCTCTTTGACGTGGGGTAATGTAATCCGCCCCAGCAGGTGATCGACCGAGGAGGTGAGACCCATCAACGCCAGGTCAGGTTGGGTGCTCTCACCGCGGGAGTGCCCCTAGGCATCCCGAAGGTCCCCATGTCTGTCCCACCCACCCCTGTTCTCCTCTCCTCCGTCGTCGGCCGGCTGCGCGCCGCCGGTTGCGTCTTCGCCGAGGACGAGGCGGATCTGCTCCTCTCCGCCGCACCCACCCCGGACGAGCTCGACACCATGGTCGAGCGCCGCGCCGCCGGCCTCCCCCTCGAACACGTCATCGGCTGGGCCGAGTTCCACGGTCTGCGCATCGCCGTGGACGAGGGCGTCTTCGTACCCCGCCGCCGCACCGAGTTCCTGGTCTCCCGGGCCGCCGCCCTGGCCGCTCCCGGAGCCGTCGTCGTCGACCTGTGCTGCGGCTCGGGCGCCCTGGGCGCGGCACTGGGCGCGGCCCTGGAGCGGGTCGAGCTGCACGCCTCCGACATCGACCCGGCCGCCGTGCGGTGCGCCCGCCGCAACGTCGCGGCGGCCGGGGGCCAGGTCTACGAGGGCGACCTGTACGACCCGCTGCCGGACGCGCTGCGGGGCCGCGTCGACGTGCTGCTCGCCAACGTGCCCTACGTACCCACCGCGGAGGTCGGGCTGCTGCCGCCCGAGGCCCGCGACCACGAGGCCAGGGTGGCGCTCGACGGCGGGGCGGACGGGCTCGACGTCCTGCGGCGGGTGACCTCCGAGGCGACGCGCTGGCTGGCGCCGGGCGGCCGGCTGCTCTTCGAGACCAGCGAACGCCAGGCGGCGCGGGCCATGGAGATCGTCGCTGCGGACGGGCTGACCCCGGCCCTGACGACCTGCGAGGACCTGTACGCGACGGTCGTCATCGGGACACGGGAGCAGCCCAGGCGACCTGGTCCTTGAGGACCGGTCCGTCCGGCTCGTACTCGTAGGCGTACCCGTGGCTGTAGGCGGTCGCCGCCTCCCCCGCCGACGCGTACCCGCCGTGGACGAGTACGGGATCGCCGCCCAGGACCCGCACCCGCAGGGACAGCCGTAGGTCCCCGCACCCGGCCGGGAGGTCCGACTTGGTGAGCTCCAGCGAATTCGACATGGTCCGGTGGTGCTCGGCCGCCGAGATCCGGGCGGTGCTCACGGGGCCTTCCACGGGAGCACCGCAGTCCGCCCCGGCCGGGTCGACCGGCTGGGCGTGGACCCGGGTCTCGACGGAGCTGAACTGGTGTCTGCCGACCGGACACGCCCGGTAGGGCGTCGATCGTTTGCAGGTGGACAGCTGGGCGTCCTGGCGAACGGCCAGAGCCGGCCGTCCGGTGACGGGGCGGTAGAGGTGGGCGAGCGGTTCGGCCGTCCCGCCGGCCGGGATCACCGTCCACGCCCCCTGTACGGGGTCGAGCGTCGCGGGCAGGACCCACCGGCCCACTCCCGTGTACGCGCTCTCGGCGTGCAGCCGCACGAGCCCGGTCGCGGCGCTCGCCCGGACGTCCGTCCCCGCGGGCGCGTCGCTGGAGTAGAAGGCCACCGCCACCGTGCAGGTGTACGCCTGCGTGCCGGAGGTGTGCGGTGCCTCGAACACCCACCGCAGCGCGGGCCGCAGGGTCTCGTTGAGGACGGGGACGATGTTGTTGCCGGAGTGCATCCCGTTCGGCGGTCGTTGCCCGGGACAGAACAGCGCGGCCGTCGTCCCCAGGTACTCGGCGCCCGTCAGGGGCTCCATGGTGCGCAGCGAGAACCGGTCGGCGTGCACCACGAACCGCTGTCCGGGCCGGGCCGAGAGCCGTACGCGCACTCCCGGGAGCTCCCGGTACCCGGCCGGTACGAGCACGTCCTGGAACACGGCCACCGTCGGCTCGACGCCGGCCCGGGCCTCCCCGGGCCGCTGGAGCCCGCCCCCGAGGGCCAGTGCCCCCGCGACCAGCAGCGCGCCGACAGCACGCCTTCTTCTGCTTCCGTTCCACATGCCGACGTAACGGCAGGACCCCGGTCCAGGGCACTTGCCCCAGAGCCGCATGGCCCAGTCACGAGGCCCCGCACCCGGCGGGGGCGCGGCCGCACAGGACGAAGGGGGTGGCCGCCCGCCGGCGGCCACCCCCCGTTCGCGGGACGCTTCTCAGCAGCTGAGGTTGTTGCCCGCGGGCACGCCCAGGATCTGGGTGAACTGCTGGTACTTGGTCACCCGGCTCTGGACCTGGGCCGGGTTCTTGCCGTCGCACTCCAGGTAGCCGTTGATGGAGCGGATGGTCTGGCCGAAGCCTGCGCCGTCGACCATGGCGTTGTGCGGGGTCATGGTGCCGGGGCCGTTCTGGGTGTTCCAGTACCAGAGGCCCGTCATCCAGGCCACGGCCGGCTCGCGCTCCACCCGGTACGGGTTGTTGAGCAGGTCGATGCCGAGGGCGTCACCGGCTGCCTTGTAGTTGAAGTTCCAGCTGAGCTGGATCGGGCCCCGGCCGTAGTACGCCGCCTGCCCCGCCGGGCAGCCGTAGGGCTTGCCCGTGTCGCAGTAGTGCGGGTAGTTGGCGGTGTTCTGCTCGACGATGTGGACCAGG